>NZ_JABAED010000061.1:0-5097 GCF_023701875.1 Rahnella sp. CG8 | reverse complement strand
CAGAAGTGAAACGCCGTAGCGCCGATGGTAGTGTGGGGTCTCCCCATGCGAGAGTAGGGAACTGCCAGGCATCAAATAAGTGGAAAGCCCCGTACGAAAGTGCGGGGCTTTTTGCTATGCGGAATTTAGCTCTGCATGGACTTTGTTTATTGGTCTTGAGGCCCACCCCAACTTATAAAACTCTGCGTATCAGGATATCGGATCGGTTAAACTAAGCACAAATAAGTCACTCATGAGTAATATTGCTATGTCGATTGGCGACACTTCTCTTCAATCCCTGAATACTTTTTCTCTGGCGGCTTATGCTGCTGAAATCACGCATGTCCAGAACACTGAACAACTCATAGCAGCATGGAAATCAGCGAAGGAAAAGGAGCAGCCTTTTTTACTTTTAGGCGAAGGAAGTAATGTTCTTTTCCTGGAGAATTTTGCAGGGTCAGTAGTGCTGAACCGGATCAAAGGTATTGAGCTGGATGAAAATGCAGAGGAATGGCTGTTGCATGTGGGGGCTGGTGAGAATTGGCATCAATTGGTTTCTTATGCATTAGAGCATGATATTCCGGGTCTGGAAAATCTTGCTTTAATTCCCGGATGCGTAGGTTCTGCTCCTATTCAAAACATAGGTGCATATGGTGTCGAACTGCAGAGTATCTGTGGTTATGTGGATGTTTTGGATTTGCAGAGCGAAAAGGTCATCCGCGTGCAATCCGACGAATGCCAGTTTGGTTATCGCGAGAGCATATTTAAACATTCCTATAAAGAAGGGTATGCCATTATTGCCGTAGGCCTGAAGCTGACAAAACAATGGCAGCCGAAATTAACTTATGGGGAGCTGACTCGCTTAGATCCTGAGACTGTGAGCCCCCGTCAGATCTTTGATTTAGTTTGCGCGATGCGACAGAGCAAATTACCTGACCCCGCCATTACCGGTAATGCGGGGAGTTTCTACAAGAACCCTGCTGTTGACGCTTCTGTGGCAGAGAAAATCAGCAACGAATATCCTTCTATGCCGTCTTATCCACAAGCTAATGGGCAAATTAAACTTGCTGCAGGATGGTTGATTGAACAGGCTGGTTTGAAAGGTTTTACCGTTGGCGGCGCAGCAGTTCACGATAAACAGGCGTTAGTACTGATTAATAAAGATCATGCGAGCAGCGCTGATGTACGTGCATTGGCTAAATATGTACGTGATGTTGTTGCAGAGAAATTTGGTATCTGGCTTGAACCAGAGGTTCGTTTTATCGCCGCGAAGGGTGAAGTGGACGCCGTGGGTGCGCTGTCATGAAAGATATTACCGTTCCTCTGCAACTGATCTCCATTTTGGCTGATGGTGAATTTCATTCCGGTGAGCAGTTAGGTGTAGTCATTGGCATGAGCCGTGCAGCAATTAATAAACACATCCAGACGGTACGTGACTGGGGCGTTGATATATTTACAGTGCCGGGCAAAGGTTATAGCCTGCCATCTCCTATCCAACTGCTCGACGAGGAGAAAATCCTCAAGCTGCTTCCGGCGGGTCAGGTCAGAGTTCTGTCCGTTATTGATTCAACCAATCAGTATCTTTTAGACCGAATTGGCGAATTAAGCTCTGGCGACGCATGTGTTGCGGAATATCAGCAGGCCGGCCGGGGACGTCGCGGGCGAAAATGGTTCTCACCTTTTGGCAGTAATCTTTATCTTTCTATGTACTGGAAGCTGGAACAAGGGCCTGCCGCCGCAATGGGGCTAAGCCTGGTTATCGGGATTGTCATGGCTGAGGTGCTTCAGCGCCTTGGAGCTAAAGATGTACGGGTGAAATGGCCAAATGATCTTTATCTTAATGACCGTAAGCTGGCTGGGATACTGGTTGAACTGACAGGTAAAACCGGCGATGCGGCACAGTTGGTTATCGGCGCGGGCATTAACCTCAAAATGCGTGAACCGGCTTCTGACGCCATCACTCAGGGATGGATAAATTTGCAGGAGGCGGGTGTTAATATTGACCGCAATGAACTCACAGCAATGCTGCTGAAAGAGTTAAGGTCAGCATTATTACATTTCGAACAGGAAGGATTAGCACCTTTTATTCCCCGCTGGCGTGGTTTAGATAATTTCCTTGATCGTCAGGTTAAATTACTCATCGGTGACCAGGAAATTCATGGTATCGAGCGCGGGATTGATCCGCAGGGTGCTTTGTTGCTTGAACAGGATGCGGTAGTTAAACCTTATATTGGCGGTGAGATTTCACTGCGCGGTATCTGACTAAAATAAAGGAGAGTATCAGGCTCTCCTTTATTCGTTAACGACAGTAAATTTATTTTCTCAGCCGAACACTTTCAACAGCGTGATTAGCACTTTTCGTCAAGATTAGGCTGGCTCTTTCACGGGTTGGGAGAATGTTCTCCTTTAAATTCAAACCGTTAATCTCATTCCATAACTGTGTCGCAATATTCACAGCTTCTTCTTCTGGCAATTTTGCATAATGGTGGAAATAAGAATCTGGGTCTGAGAAAGCGCCTTGGCGGAATTTCAAGAAACGATTGATATACCAGCTCTGCAATAAATTTTCAGGTGCGTCAACGTATATAGAGAAATCGACAAAGTCGGAAACAAATACACGATGTGGATCATGAGGATAATCCATGCCACTTTGTAAGACATTAAGCCCTTCAAGGATCAAAATATCTGGCTGCTCAATAACTTTATTGCCATCAGGTATCACATCGTAGATCAGATGTGAATAGACTGGCGCGGTAACATGTCGTGCCCCTGACTTAACCTCTGAAACGAAATTCACCAGCTGGTGCATATCGTAAGATTGAGGGAATCCTTTTTTCTTCATGATCCCACGCTCCTGGAGCGTCTTATTGGGATAGAGGAAACCATCTGTGGTGATCAGCTCTACTGAGCGATGCTCTGGCCAACGGCTTAATAATGCCTGGAGGACGCGGGCTGTCGTACTTTTACCTACCGCTACACTCCCAGCAATTCCAATGATATAAGGAATTTTCTGTCCATCTGTACCGAGGAACTGCTCAAGCACGGCTTGTCGGCGCAGGTTGGAACTGATGTAAAAATTGAGAAGGCGTGAAAGTGGCAGATAGATCTGCGCGACTTCCTCGAGGGATAAATCCTCGTTTATGCCTTTCAGGTTCACCACTTCAGCCTCTTTGAGCGTGAGTGGTACTGAATCACGTAAGGCTGCCCACTGCGTACGATCAAACTGCAGATAAGGAGTTGCCAAAGATGGGTCTCTTTTTTTCATAAGTTAAAGTCTGCCTGTTAGCGCAGGTCAGGAAAGGCGATCACGCCAACTCCAGACAGTAAACCAGCAGCATATTATAGACACCTTAATTTTTGAGGGAGATCTTTTTCTTATAACTTATCGATTTCTTTGATTGAGTTTAAAAATTTTTGAGAAACTTATGCAAGTGAGGAAAGTCTGTGAAAGTGCGATGAAATACTCACCGCACTTTCACAGACTAAAAGAGGGGGTGAGAGGCGCAGGTGAAGGGCGGTAGTTGTTTGTAATAGACTACTTCATTTTTTCTGCTGTAACGGGCTGAGTCTTGCCTGAGTGTCGCACAGCGATAACCCTGAGCCCGATAGAAAGCTTCGGCGTCCGAACCTGACTGCATATCTGAAGACAGAACGGAGCAACGCAGGTTCTGTGCGGTATTTTCCAGTGCACGCATTAACAGACGACCGACGCCGCGTCGTCTCGCACGGGCACAGACCAGCAAAGTACTCACTTCGGCCTGATGAGGTAAATCCGGAGAATGGGCCAGATCGAGCTGAACGGTCCCAATGACACCTTGTTCATCTCTGGCGATCCAAAGCAGTCGCTCATTTTGAGTTAGTGCAGGGCGTAAATCATGAAAAGAGTCTTCCGCCTCTCTTTGTCCGGTGACGTGCGGGAACCCCACGCAAGCGCCTGTACTGTTGGCTTCGATGAGAAGTTGTGCCAGTTCATCTCTATAAACAGGCAATGTTGCGGCGTTGAGCATGACAATTTTCATAGCTGCACTCCTTAAAATAACAAAACAGTGCGTACGCAATGAAGAGTGCAAGAACTGCGCCAATATAAATGGCCTTGAAATCAGGTGTAACTGATAAAGAAATGCCTTTTGATGTTCATTTGTGAGGCAAAAGCACATTTTCAGTGCATAAATGAGACGGTTAAGCTCTGCGAAGGATTTATTTCATTAATGAAGTGTAGGAAAGTGGTTCATATCTTGCTCAGACAGGTATGAAGAAGTCGCACTTTTGGATATATTTTCACCCCTTAAACAGCGGAAAAAGGGAAAAAGCTTACTTTTTGAATAAAACATGAGCGATAGTGCAAAACATGCAATTTTTTTGTTGCATACCCCGTAAAGTCTCCATAGAATGCGCAGCACTTGATGCCGGCATAGCTCAGTTGGTAGAGCAACTGACTTGTAATCAGTAGGTCCCGAGTTCGACTCTTGGTGCCGGCACCATTCAAGTACTTAACAATTAGGTGGGGTTCCCGAGCGGCCAAAGGGAGCAGACTGTAAATCTGCCGTCATCGACTTCGAAGGTTCGAATCCTTCCCCCACCACCATATAAGCCTTAGTAATGAGGCAGCTTGAAGTGAAAGAGTCGCTTCAGGTGAAGGTGAGGAATTAAGTGTCTCACGTCCTTTTCCCCGTCTTCAAGTTCTTCAGAACAATCAGGTAGCCGAGTTCCAGGATGCGGGCATCGTATAATGGCTATTACCTCAGCCTTCCAAGCTGATGATGTGGGTTCGATTCCCACTGCCCGCTCCAAGTATGTGCTGATATAGCTCAGTTGGTAGAGCGCACCCTTGGTAAGGGTGAGGTCGGCAGTTCGAATCTGCCTATCAGCACCACTTCCAAATTCTCCCTCCTGATTTTCTTTCTGTAAACTAATTCGTCAAGCAAATGCTTGGTTGATGTGGTGATACCACCGATTTAACCGTGTCTTAGAGGGACAATCGATGTCTAAAGAAAAATTTGAACGTAACAAACCGCACGTTAACGTTGGTACTATCGGCCATGTTGACCACGGTAAAACTACCCTGACTGCAGCAATCACTACCGTTCTGGCTAAAACCTACGGCGGTTCTGCACGCGC
>NZ_JABAED010000060.1:3668-5426 GCF_023701875.1 Rahnella sp. CG8 | reverse complement strand
GCTCTTTAACAATTTATCAGACAATCTGTGTGGGCACTCACAAGACGATATCAGCCACTTCGGTGGCAAAAAATATCAAGTCTTAGAGTGACCAAGCAGTAATTCATTTAGTTGAATTATTACGAAGTAATCTCTGAGCACCGCTTCACTTGTTGAAGCAAATCGAACTTTTAATTGAAGAGTTTGATCATGGCTCAGATTGAACGCTGGCGGCAGGCCTAACACATGCAAGTCGAGCGGCAGCGGAAAGTAGCTTGCTACTTTGCCGGCGAGCGGCGGACGGGTGAGTAATGTCTGGGAAACTGCCTGATGGAGGGGGATAACTACTGGAAACGGTAGCTAATACCGCATGACCTCGAAAGAGCAAAGTGGGGGATCTTCGGACCTCACGCCATCGGATGTGCCCAGATGGGATTAGCTAGTAGGTGAGGTAATGGCTCACCTAGGCGACGATCCCTAGCTGGTCTGAGAGGATGACCAGCCACACTGGAACTGAGACACGGTCCAGACTCCTACGGGAGGCAGCAGTGGGGAATATTGCACAATGGGCGCAAGCCTGATGCAGCCATGCCGCGTGTGTGAAGAAGGCCTTAGGGTTGTAAAGCACTTTCAGCGAGGAGGAAGGCATCACACTTAATACGTGTGGTGATTGACGTTACTCGCAGAAGAAGCACCGGCTAACTCCGTGCCAGCAGCCGCGGTAATACGGAGGGTGCAAGCGTTAATCGGAATTACTGGGCGTAAAGCGCACGCAGGCGGTTTGTTAAGTCAGATGTGAAATCCCCGCGCTTAACGTGGGAACTGCATTTGAAACTGGCAAGCTAGAGTCTTGTAGAGGGGGGTAGAATTCCAGGTGTAGCGGTGAAATGCGTAGAGATCTGGAGGAATACCGGTGGCGAAGGCGGCCCCCTGGACAAAGACTGACGCTCAGGTGCGAAAGCGTGGGGAGCAAACAGGATTAGATACCCTGGTAGTCCACGCTGTAAACGATGTCGACTTGGAGGTTGTGCCCTTGAGGCGTGGCTTCCGGAGCTAACGCGTTAAGTCGACCGCCTGGGGAGTACGGCCGCAAGGTTAAAACTCAAATGAATTGACGGGGGCCCGCACAAGCGGTGGAGCATGTGGTTTAATTCGATGCAACGCGAAGAACCTTACCTACTCTTGACATCCACGGAATTCGCCAGAGATGGCTTAGTGCCTTCGGGAACCGTGAGACAGGTGCTGCATGGCTGTCGTCAGCTCGTGTTGTGAAATGTTGGGTTAAGTCCCGCAACGAGCGCAACCCTTATCCTTTGTTGCCAGCACGTAATGGTGGGAACTCAAAGGAGACTGCCGGTGATAAACCGGAGGAAGGTGGGGATGACGTCAAGTCATCATGGCCCTTACGAGTAGGGCTACACACGTGCTACAATGGCATATACAAAGAGAAGCGAACTCGCGAGAGCAAGCGGACCTCATAAAGTATGTCGTAGTCCGGATTGGAGTCTGCAACTCGACTCCATGAAGTCGGAATCGCTAGTAATCGTAGATCAGAATGCTACGGTGAATACGTTCCCGGGCCTTGTACACACCGCCCGTCACACCATGGGAGTGGGTTGCAAAAGAAGTAGGTAGCTTAACCTTCGGGAGGGCGCTTACCACTTTGTGATTCATGACTGGGGTGAAGTCGTAACAAGGTAACCGTAGGGGAACCTGCGGTTGGATCACCTCCTTACCTCAAGATACGCATTGTGCAGTGTCCACACAGATTGTCTGATG
>NZ_JABAED010000060.1:0-3294 GCF_023701875.1 Rahnella sp. CG8 | reverse complement strand
TATTGCTCTTTAACAATCTGGAACAAGCTGAAAATTGAAAGTTTACAGCTGAACATCACTCTCCGTAGCAGTACCGAGTGGTGGATTAGTCTGTAACAGAGTCTCTCAAATAATCGCAGCGCGATGGTGGAAACACCTTCGGGTTGTGAGGTTAAGCGACTAAGCGTACACGGTGGATGCCTAGGCAGTCAGAGGCGATGAAGGGCGTGCTAATCTGCGAAAAGCGTCGGTAAGGTGATATGAACCGTTATACCCGACGATACCCGAATGGGGAAACCCAGTGTGTTTCGACACATTATCATTACATGAATACATAGTGTAATGAGGCGAACCGGGGGAACTGAAACATCTAAGTACCCCGAGGAAAAGAAATCAACCGAGATTCCCCCAGTAGCGGCGAGCGAACGGGGAAGAGCCCAGAACCAGCATCAGTTTGTGTGTTAGTGGAAGCGTCTGGAAAGTCGCACGGTACAGGGTGATAGTCCCGTACACAAAAATGCACAAGTTGTGAGTTCGATGAGTAGGGCGGGACACGTGACATCCTGTCTGAATATGGGGGGACCATCCTCCAAGGCTAAATACTCCTGACTGACCGATAGTGAACCAGTACCGTGAGGGAAAGGCGAAAAGAACCCCGGCGAGGGGAGTGAAATAGAACCTGAAACCGTGTACGTACAAGCAGTGGGAGCCTACTTTGTTGGGTGACTGCGTACCTTTTGTATAATGGGTCAGCGACTTATATTTTGTAGCAAGGTTAACCGAATAGGGGAGCCGTAGGGAAACCGAGTCTTAACTGGGCGTCAAGTTGCAAGGTATAGACCCGAAACCCGGTGATCTAGCCATGGGCAGGTTGAAGGTTGGGTAACACTAACTGGAGGACCGAACCGACTAATGTTGAAAAATTAGCGGATGACTTGTGGCTGGGGGTGAAAGGCCAATCAAACCGGGAGATAGCTGGTTCTCCCCGAAAGCTATTTAGGTAGCGCCTCGTGAACTCATCTTCGGGGGTAGAGCACTGTTTCGACTAGGGGGCCATCCCGGCTTACCAACTCGATGCAAACTACGAATACCGAAGAATGTTATCACGGGAGACACACGGCGGGTGCTAACGTCCGTCGTGAAGAGGGAAACAACCCAGACCGCCAGCTAAGGTCCCAAAGTCATGGTTAAGTGGGAAACGATGTGGGAAGGCATAGACAGCCAGGATGTTGGCTTAGAAGCAGCCATCATTTAAAGAAAGCGTAATAGCTCACTGGTCGAGTCGGCCTGCGCGGAAGATGTAACGGGGCTAAACCATGCACCGAAGCTGCGGCAGCGACGCTTAGGCGTTGTTGGGTAGGGGAGCGTTCTGTAAGCCGTCGAAGGTGAACTGTGAGGTTTGCTGGAGGTATCAGAAGTGCGAATGCTGACATAAGTAACGATAATGCGGGTGAAAAACCCGCACGCCGGAAGACCAAGGGTTCCTGTCCAACGTTAATCGGGGCAGGGTGAGTCGACCCCTAAGGCGAGGCTGAAAAGCGTAGTCGATGGGAAGCAGGTTAATATTCCTGCACTTGGTGTTACTGCGAAGGGGGGACGGAGAAGGCTAGGCTGGCCGGGCGACGGTTGTCCCGGTTCAAGCGTGTAGGGGGTGTGACCTGGTAAATCCGGTTGCATATCAACCCTGAGGCGTGATAACGAGCCACTACGGTGGTGAAGTAGCTGATGCCATGCTTCCAGGAAAAGCCTCTAAGCTCCAGGTAACACGAAATCGTACCCCAAACCGACACAGGTGGTCAGGTAGAGAATACTCAGGCGCTTGAGAGAACTCGGGTGAAGGAACTAGGCAAAATGGTGCCGTAACTTCGGGAGAAGGCACGCTGGCGCGTAGGTGAAGGGACTTGCTCCCGGAGCTGAAGCCAGTCGAAGATACCAGCTGGCTGCAACTGTTTAATAAAAACACAGCACTGTGCAAACACGAAAGTGGACGTATACGGTGTGACGCCTGCCCGGTGCCGGAAGGTTAATTGATGGGGTCAGCCGTAAGGCGAAGCTCTTGATCGAAGCCCCGGTAAACGGCGGCCGTAACTATAACGGTCCTAAGGTAGCGAAATTCCTTGTCGGGTAAGTTCCGACCTGCACGAATGGCGTAATGATGGCCAGGCTGTCTCCACCCGAGACTCAGTGAAATTGAACTCGCTGTGAAGATGCAGTGTACCCGCGGCAAGACGGAAAGACCCCGTGAACCTTTACTATAGCTTGACACTGAACATTGAGCCTTGATGTGTAGGATAGGTGGGAGGCTTTGAAGCGTGGACGCCAGTCTGCGTGGAGCCAACCTTGAAATACCACCCTTTAATGTTTGATGTTCTAACTCGGCCCCGTGATCCGGGGTGAGGACAGTGTCTGGTGGGTAGTTTGACTGGGGCGGTCTCCTCCTAAAGAGTAACGGAGGAGCACGAAGGTTAGCTAATCACGGTCGGACATCGTGAGGTTAGTGCAATGGCATAAGCTAGCTTGACTGCGAGAGTGACGGCTCGAGCAGGTACGAAAGTAGGTCATAGTGATCCGGTGGTTCTGAATGGAAGGGCCATCGCTCAACGGATAAAAGGTACTCCGGGGATAACAGGCTGATACCGCCCAAGAGTTCATATCGACGGCGGTGTTTGGCACCTCGATGTCGGCTCATCACATCCTGGGGCTGAAGTAGGTCCCAAGGGTATGGCTGTTCGCCATTTAAAGTGGTACGCGAGCTGGGTTTAGAACGTCGTGAGACAGTTCGGTCCCTATCTGCCGTGGGCGTTGGAAGATTGAGAGGGGCTGCTCCTAGTACGAGAGGACCGGAGTGGACGCATCACTGGTGTTCGGGTTGTCATGCCAATGGCATTGCCCGGTAGCTAAATGCGGAAAAGATAAGCGCTGAAAGCATCTAAGCGCGAAACTTGCCTCGAGATGAGTCTTCCCTGTGGCTTTAAGCCACCTGAAGGGACGTTTAAGACTAAGACGTTGATAGGCTGGGTGTGTAAGTGCAGCGATGCATTGAGCTAACCAGTACTAATGACCCGAGAGGCTTAACCTTACAACACCAAAGGTGTTTTTAGAGACTTGAAGTAGATTTTCAGCTGAAGTTCCGAGATTGGTTCGTAGTGCAAGCCTGATGTAGGGCGAGCGTTATGAATGAAACAGAATTTGCCTGGCGGCAGTAGCGCGGTGGTCCCACCTGACCCCATGCCGAACTCAGAAGTGAAACGCCGTAGCGCCGATGGTAGTGTGGGGTCTCCCCATGCGAGAGTAGGGAACTGCCAGGCATCAAAT
>NZ_JABAED010000005.1:15065-248426 GCF_023701875.1 Rahnella sp. CG8 | reverse complement strand
ATCGGGCTGCCGTGGGCATCAGCGGGAGCCATCCCGGGTCATCTGAAGCATTTTTACAGCAACGCAGCGATGCTAAAGCTGCCCTCGAGGCGTGAGCGTGAATATGCGAGGGAAGTGAGAGAAAAAAGGTCAAAATATCCCTTAAAAAACAATGCCGGTCACCTTAAGTGACCGGCATTAGGCGCTTCGGCGCCTCTTAGATTTTCAGTTTGCTACATTCCTGATTATTTCAGTCGCATATCATTCTCAATTGAACGCACACCGGCTACGCCGCGAGTCACTTCAACTGCACGGTTTGCATCTGCTGTTGACGTCACAAAACCACTCAACTGTACGCGGCCTTTAAAGGTCTCGACACTGATCTCAGTGGATTTAATGCTCTTATCTGCCAGCAGGGCAGATTTTACTTTTGTGGTGACGACGGTGTCATCGATGTAACCACCGGTTCCTTCTGATTTTTTGGTCGGCGCACAAGCGGCAACAGCCAGGACCACAACCGCTGCCATGCAGAATGCGGACAATGTTTTGAATAGCTTCATAAAATAACTCTCCATGATTTGTTATAAAACCAAAAGAAACAACATGTTAGCTGAGCAGATGATATCTCTCTCATACAGTATCATTGATCTGCAGAGTAATTTTAGTTTGGATTATTGAAATGGGTAATACAAATTAAGCGGGGTAAAAAAAAGTAAGAAATTAAAAGAAACAGAACCTTAGTCACTGTATGACTGAGGTTCTGTCTGAGAGAGGGTTAAGCGCGGGTCGCGGCCTTCATTTCACTGACAAAGCGGGAAAGCTGAGCCAGCATTTCAGAAGGCTGATGCTGATTGTTTTCGATGATACGCACCGTCGCTGAACCGGAAATAGCACCGGCTGCGCCTGCGGCCAGCGTTTCTTTCACCTGTGACGGTTCGGAAATACCAAAGCCCTGCAAGGGTGGCGCGGCATTGTATTCACGTAACTTATCAACCAAGTGATTCAGCGGCGTCAGCGCGCGTTTTTCAGTGCCTGTCACGCCTGCACGTGACAGCAAGTAAGTGTATCCGCGGCCATGAGACGAAATCTCACGCAGCAAATCGTCAGAGGCATTTGGCGGACAGATGAAGATAGGAGCGATGCCGTGGCGTAACGCGGCCGCACGGAATGGCGCAGATTCTTCAAACGGCACATCGGCAACCAGCACCGAATCGACGCCCACTTCAGCGCAACGCTGATAGAAGGTTTCAATACCATTGTGGAACACCAGGTTGGCATACATCAGCAGGCCAATCGGAATATCCGGATGCTTTTCGCGAATACGGGCCAGCATGTTGAAGCATTGCGTTGGCGTCACACCCGCAGCAAAAGCACGCAGATTTGCATTCTGAATGGTCGGGCCATCGGCCAGAGGATCGGAGAACGGTACACCCAGTTCCAGTGCGTCGGCACCGGCTTCGATCAGCGTATCGATGATTGACAGTGACAGCTCAACGCCCGGATCGCCCAGCGTGACGAAAGGAACAAATGCGCCTTCTTTTTTGCTTTCCAGACGCTTGAATAATTGCTGATAACGTTCCATTAAATCTCTCCCCGGGCAGTCAGGATGTCGTGTACGGTGAAAATGTCTTTGTCGCCGCGACCTGACAAATTCACGACCAGGATTTGTTCTTTCTCTGGTGTTTCCTTGATCAGTTTCAGCGCGTAAGCCAGCGCATGAGAGGATTCCAGTGCAGGAATAATCCCTTCATGGCGGGACAATTCTTTAAAGGCATCCAGCGCTTCATCATCGGTAATCGACACATATTCTGCACGGCCAATGCTGTTGAGAAAAGCGTGTTGCGGGCCGACGGACGGGAAATCCAGACCGGCTGAAATCGAGTAGGATTCTTCAATCTGACCCTCAGACGTCTGCATCATCGGTGCTTTCATGCCGAAGTAAATGCCGACGTGACCGTGTTTGAGCGGCGCGCCGTGTTGTCCGGTTTCAATGCCCAGACCACCCGGTTCAACGCCAATCAGCTTCACGCTGGTGTCGTCGATGAAATCCGCAAACATACCGATCGCATTGGAGCCGCCGCCGACGCAGGCAATCACCGCATCCGGCAGGCAGCCTTCGCGTTCCTGCATCTGCGCTTTGGTTTCTTCGCCGATCATACGCTGGAATTCACGCACGATGGTCGGATACGGATGCGGGCCTGCTGCCGTGCCCAGCATGTAGTGGGCTTTTTCATAGCTGCCGGACCAGTCACGCAGCGCCTCATTACAGGCATCTTTCAGCGTGGAAGAACCGCTATGTACCGGAATCACTTCAGCCCCCATCAGACGCATACGGAACACGTTTGGCGACTGACGCTCAATGTCTTTTGCGCCCATATAAATGCGGCATTTCAGGCCGAGCAGCGCACAGGCCAGTGCCGATGCCACGCCGTGCTGACCCGCGCCGGTTTCGGCGATGATTTCAGTTTTGCCCATGCGTTTGGCCAGTAATGCCTGACCCAACACCTGGTTAGTTTTGTGCGCGCCGCCGTGCAGCAAATCTTCACGCTTAAGGTACAGCTTGGTTTTGGTGCCTGCGGTCAGGTTTTTACACAACGTCAGGGCGGTCGGGCGGCCTGCGTAGTTTTTCAGTAAATCAATGAATTCGGCCTGAAACTCAGGGTCGCGCTGTGCGCTGACAAAAGCTTCTTCCAGCTGAGCCAGCGCAGGCATCAGAATTTGCGGGACATACTGGCCGCCAAATTCGCCAAAGTAGGGATTAAGTAAAGTCATGTTATCGCGTCCTGTCTGTCAATTTTTGCGTCATTGCGTGCGGCTTAATACGCCCGCAATGTCTGGAATACGGCATTAATTTTCCCGGCATCCTTGATGCCCGGCTCGCTTTCAACACCTGAGTTGAAATCCAGGCCTGCGCAACCGAGTTGTGCGGCTTCGACGCAGTTATCTGCGCTCAGTCCACCGGCGAGTAAGGTGTTGCTCAAATCCTGACCGGCCAGTTTGCTCCAGTCGAACCGGTGACCCGTGCCCCCTTTGCCGTTGTCCAGGACGTAACGATCCACGTGATTCAGGTCGCGCGCTGGCAATGTTTCTTTGACGCTCAGCGCTTTCCAGATCTGAACCGTTTGCGGCAAGGCTGTGCGCAGGGCATCGATATAAACCTGATCTTCGTCGCCATGAAGCTGCACGGCGGCCAGGTTTAATGTCTGAGCCGTCTGGGCCACTGTGGTGATTTCTTCATCGCGGAACACGCCGACATACTTCAGCGGTGCGCCGTTCTGCACTTCTTTCGCCTGCGTCTGTGTCACGAAACGCGGTGAGGCTTCAACAAAAATCAGCCCGCCATAAATAGCACCAGCTTCGTGCGCGGCTTTGGCATCCTGAGCGCGGGTCAGGCCACAGACCTTGTTTTCACCGAGCAGCACGCGACGAACGGCACTGCTCAGGTCTTGTTCCGACATCAGCGCACTGCCGATCAGGAAGCCATTGGCGAAGCGGCTCAGTTCACGGATTTGTCCGTAAGTATTAATACCTGATTCACTGATGACCGTGACGCCATGCGGTACGCGCGGTGCCAGCTCACGGGTGCGGTTCAGGTCGATAGACAAATCGCGCAAATCGCGGTTATTGATACCGACGACTTTGGCTTTCAGTTTAACGGCGCGATCCAGTTCTTCTTCATTACTGGCCTCCGTCAGCACCCCCATGTTAAGGCTGTGAGCAACCGCGGCGAGCTGAACGTACTGATCGTCATCGAGCACTGACAGCATCAGCAAAATCGCATCAGCCTGATAGAAACGGGCCAGATGGATCTGATACGGGTCGATAATAAAATCTTTGCACAGCACAGGCTGCGTGACGGTTTTGCTCACCAGCGGCAGAAAATCAAAACTGCCCTGGAAGTATTTTTCGTCCGTTAATACGGAGATGGCGGAAGCATGGTCTTTATAAACGCTGGCGATTTCTACCGGATCAAAGTTATCGCGGATCTTGCCTTTCGACGGAGACGCTTGTTTGCACTCCAGAATAAAGGCGGTTCTTGCCCCTTGCAGGGCATGGTAGAAACTGCGCTGGCTCTGAGTTATGTCGTTCTGAAAGCTGGCCAGCGGTTGCTGATCTTTACGTGCCGCGACCCAAATTTCTTTATCGCGAACAATTTTGTGGAGCACGGTTTCCTGCTGCATCACTTATCCTCTTGCTGCCAATGCCACCACGCGCTGGTAGGGTTCACCGCTGCGCATGACGGCCAAAGCCTGTTGTGCATTTTGCTTTAAATCTTCCTGACCGAACAGACGCAGTAACATCGCCACATTAACGGCCACCGCGGCTTCATGGGCCGGATCTCCTTTACCTTGTAATAAGCGTGCCAGAATGTCACGGTTTTCTTCCGGCTCGCCACCCAGCAGGGATTCTATCGGATAATTATCCATACCGAAGTCCTGTGGCGTCAGTTCGTAAGTGGTTATTTGACCGTCTTTCAGCTCCGCAACCTGCGTTGCCGCGTGGATCGCCACTTCATCCATGCCGCCGCCGTGAACCACCGCAGCACGCTCATAACCCAGTGCCCGCAATGTTTCTGCAATCGGCTGCACCAGTTCGGGGCTGTACACGCCAATCAGTGCCAGCGGAGGACGTGCCGGGTTGATCAGCGGCCCGAGCACGTTAAACAGCGTGCGGGTTTTCAGCGATTTACGCACCGGCATCGCATGGCGGAAACCGGTGTGGTATTGCGGCGCGAACAGGAAACACACACCCAGATCATCCAGCGCGGCCCGGGATTCTTCCGCAGGCATATCCAGACGGATGCCAAAAGCAGCCAGTAAATCCGATGAGCCCGAACGGCTGGACACGCTGCGGTTGCCGTGTTTTGCCACCCGTGCCCCACACGCTGCCGCTACAAAGGCGCTGGCGGTGGAAATATTGATGCTGTTGGTGCCGTCGCCGCCGGTGCCGACAATGTCCGCAAACGGATAGTCAGGACGCGGGAACGGCTCGGCGTGTGCCAGCAATGCTTTGGCGGCGCCGGCGATTTCAGCCGGTTGCTCACCGCGCACTTTCATGCTGATTAATGCACCGGCCAGTTGCGCCGGTTCCAGTTCGCCATTCACGATGGCGGTAAATAGCTGCTGGCTTTCTTCCTGCGTCATTGTCTGAGCGCGGAACAGATTGTCGAGAATGCCGGGAATAGTTTGCGTTTGCATGACAGTTCTCCTTACGCCAAAGCCCAGGCCAGTGTCTGCTCAAGCAGACGGGCGCCCTGTGAAGTTAAAATGGATTCCGGATGGAACTGGAAACCGCAGACGCGATCTTCTTCGTGACGTACTGCCATCACCATATCGCCGTAGCGGGCGTTGACGGTCAGTCCCTCAGGGATCTGGCTGCCGACCAGCGAGTGATAACGCGCCACCGGCAGTGGATTGTTCATACCGGCGAACATCGCTTCGTTGTCATGCGTAATAGAAGAGGCTTTGCCGTGCAGGATTTCACCGGCCTGGCCGACGAAACCGCCGTAGGTTTCCACAATTGCCTGATGACCGAGACAGATACCGATAATCGGCAACTGACCGCGCAGACGTTTGAGCAGCTCAGGCATGCAACCGGCTTCGGACGGCGTACCCGGTCCCGGAGAAAGCACCAGCACCGGTTTTTCCAGTTGGCTGAGTTTTTCGATAATCACGTCAGCCGGGATCTGATTGCGATAAATCACCACGTTATGTCCGCTCGAGCGCAACTGATCGACGAGGTTGTATGTAAAGGAATCGACGTTATCGATGAGTAAGATATCGGCCATCTTAAAATACCTCTTTCGCATTATGGGCGGTGGCGATGGCACGCAGCACTGCACGGGCTTTATTACGGGTTTCGTCGGCTTCGGCTTGCGGAACGGAATCGAGCACCACACCGCCCCCAGCCTGTACGGTGGCGATGCCGTCTTCGACATAGGCGGAGCGGATCACGATGCAGGTATCTAAATCACCGTGAGCGGTGAAGTAACCCACTGCGCCGCCGTAGCTTCCGCGACGGGTTTGCTCGGAGGCAGAAATCAGCTGCATGGCGCGCACTTTCGGTGCGCCGGTCAGTGTGCCCATGTTCATCACGGCCTGATAAGCGTGCAGTACGTCGAGGTCATGACGCAGCGTGCCAACCACGCGGGACACCAGATGCATCACGAAGGAATAGCGGTCAACTTTGGTCAGGTCGGCGACGTAACGGCTGCCCGGTTCGCAGATCCGTGCCAGATCGTTACGCGCCAAATCCACCAGCATCAGATGTTCGGCCAGCTCTTTATGGTCAGTCCGCATTTCCAGTTCGATGCGGCTGTCGAGATCCAAATCCAGTGAACCGTCAGCGCGGCGACCACGAGGGCGTGTACCGGCAATCGGATAGATTTCAATCTGACGGTTTGTCGCGTCGTATTTCAGCGCACTTTCCGGCGACGCGCCGAACAACGTGAAATCGTTATCCTGCATGAAGAACATATACGGGCTCGGGTTGTTGTTTTTCAGCGTTTCATAAGCGGCCAGCGGAGCAGGGCACGGCAGTGAGAAACGACGTGAAGGCACCACCTGGAAAATTTCACCGGCGCGGATCGCCACTTTCATCTTCTCTACCACGGCACCAAACTCTTCATCGCTCTGATTTACGCTCAGTTGCATTTCCGGCACGCTCTGGTGCGGAATGGCGTGCGGCGGTAGCTGTAACTGGTGCTGCAGTTGTTCAAGGCGGGCTTGCAGACGCTGTTTCTCTTCCGGCGACGGCGTAAACAGGCTGGCCTGCAAACGACATGAACGGTTCTGATGGTCGAGTACCAGCAGAGTTTCTGCCAGATAGAAGCAGAAATCCGGGCAACGCTGGTCAGACTCTAATGCCGGTAAATCTTCAAAACCGGCGACCAGATCGTAGGCAAACAGACCGCCGAGGAACATCGCTTCGCGCTCATCGGCAGGCGCTTCAACTGAGGTCAGGATGCTGCGTAACGCATCAAACACGGAGCGCGAACGCAGGCGGGCGTCTTCATCCTGCATCTGGTCGATGGACGGGAAACTCAGCTCGCGGCCATTCGGACGCACGTCGTTACGCATTTCAGCCGGTAACGCGGCGTCAATCAGTGAGAGTAATGACGCGCCGTTTGGCGTGAGTGCCTGAATCGAAACCCGGGAACCCAGCGCCGTGATGCGCAGGGCGCTGTCGACAATCAACAGGCTCTTCAGGTTTTCTTTGCTGGTCACTTCGGAGGACTCCAGCAGCAGGGTCGCCGGACGGGCGCCGCACAACTGATGGAAAATGGCCGTCGGGTCGCCGCGGTAACATCCTTCTGCGGTCAGCAATTCTAAACGTGGTTTCTGAATAGTCATTTTGCTTCCTGAAATTTTCTCAACGTTTGTATTAAACGGATTTCAAATTAGACGGCCACAAAAAAGCCCGCATTATGCGGGCTTCGGAAATCTTGCAGCGTCTGATGACAGCTATGCGTGATTACTCCGCCCGACAAGGGGAAGTACGCCACCAGCTGAGAACCGCCATCATGTAAGTTTTCATCATCAGACACTCTTGTTTGTTTATGAAGCTATCGTTTTTAAAACGTAAGCTTTCTGAATCGGTTTGTCACGGTGTTCATTACTGAGTTATTCCGTGAACTTGCGTACTAGTAAACTAGTTCAGAGATGTAAAGTCAACCCTCTTTTAGCGCAATTTCCCCCTTTGGTGCGGCGACGTTGTGCAAACAGTGTTGTTATAGCACTGTAACAGTGCGTAACGGCCGGGTGAAATCATCCCTAACGTGCAACGCACTAACGCGTTATGATATGTGCTGCATTCAGAAACAGGTTAATTCCCCACGTGACGATGACTTTACCAACAAACACTTCGCCTTCAGCAGACGACCAGATAACCCGCAACGCATTTACCCTTTACGATCTCCACAGCCATACCACGGCATCTGACGGCTATTTAACACCGGAAGCGCTGGTGGCGCGTGCAGTAGAAATGCGTGTCGGCGTACTGGCGATCACCGATCACGACAGCACGGAAGGGCTGGCGCGGGCAGCGCGGGCGATTGCTGACAATCAGCTGCCACTGCAACTGGTAAACGGTGTCGAGATTTCTACGCTGTGGGAAAATCATGAGATCCATATTGTCGGGCTGGGTATCGACCCGGGGCATCCGGCGATGGTGGAATTACTGAAAGTGCAGGCCGATTTGCGTCAGCAGCGTGCGCAGGAAATGGGCCGTCGTCTGGCGAAAGCGCGCATCGAAGGCGCGTGGGAAGGTGCGTTACGTCTGGCCGATGGCGGAGCCGTCACCCGTGCACATTTTGCCCGTTATCTGGTGGAATTCGGCGCGGCTGACAACATTGCGCAGGTATTCAAAAAATACCTCGCCAAGGGCAAGACCGGCTACGTTCCGCCACAGTGGTGTACAATAGAACAAGCGATTGATGCAATTCATCAGTCTGGCGGACAGGCGGTTGTCGCCCATCCGGGACGTTATGAACTGTCCACAAAATGGCTGAAACGCTTACTGGCGTTCTTTGCTGAACAGGGTGGCGACGCGATGGAAGTCGCGCAATGTCAGCAGGCACCCAATGAGCGTGCACAACTGGCGGCTTACGCCCGTGATTATCAGTTGCTCGCCTCACAGGGATCTGATTTCCATCAGCCTTGTTCGTGGATTGAGCTGGGGCGCAAACTTTGGCTTCCCGCAGGCGTAGAACCGGTATGGCAACACTGGCCGGTCGCCGGGAAACAGCCTGAAATTGAACCGGTCTGAAGCCCGACCGCAGAAGAAGAATTAAGAGGGAAAAATGAGTCAATATTTTTATATTCATCCGGAAAACCCGCAACCCCGCCTGATTAATCAGGCCGTAGAATTGCTGCGCAAAGGCCAGGTTATCGTGTATCCGACAGATTCCGGTTATGCACTGGGTTGCCGTCTGGAAGAGAAAAACGCCATGGAGCGTATTTGCCGGATTCGTCAGCTGGACAGCAACCATAACTTCACCCTGGTGTGCCGTGATTTGTCTGAGCTGTCGACTTACGCCTATGTGGATAACGCGGCTTTCCGCCTGATGAAAAACAACACGCCGGGCAATTACACGTTCATCCTGAAAGCGACCAAAGAAGTGCCGCGCCGTCTGATGAGCGAGAAACGTAAAACGATCGGCCTGCGCGTGCCGTCCAATCCGATTGCGATTGCCTTGCTGGAGGCGTTGGGCGAGCCGCTGATGTCGACCACGCTGATGCTGCCGGGCAATGACTTTGCAGAATCCGATCCGGAAGATATCAAAGATCATTTGGGCAAGGTGGTGGATCTGGTGATTGACGGCGGGTCTATTGGTCAGCAGCCTACCACGGTGGTTGATCTGACAGAGGCTGCGCCCGAAGTGGTGCGTGAAGGCGCGGGCGATCCGACACCGTTCCTCTGAGGCTTGTTTGAAAAATAACCGGACTGCAACGTTTTTTGCAGGATACAAATTGCATATAAATGTGTATAATGGCAGGCTGACTTTTTTCTAAGTCATTGTAATGATACGCAATAACTGAATTTTTGCGGGCAGATGACAAATCAGGTCATGCTGCCGGCTCCCCCCGACGCCTGTGAAGGCGACAAATGAGGCTGCTCAATGAGCGAGAAGTATAATTCCCAGAAGCACACCAGCGACAAATCCAAAGCATCACGTCCATCTGGTGACAAGCCAAAAAGTGGCAGGAATTCCGGCGCAGCAAAAAGCCGTCCGGAACCGTCGCGGGCTGAAAAGCGCGGCGAAAAGCCACGTACTGACAAACCACGCAGCGACAAACCGCGCAGCGACAAGCCACGTTCAGACAAACCACGTTCTGACGCAGGCCGCAGCGATTCGCGTTCTGAATCCCGTATCGACAATTCACGTATAGAAAAAGCACGCAGCGGCAAACCGGGTCGTCCGGAACATGCACGCGGTGAAAAGCCACGTACGTTGAAACCTCGCGGAACCAAACCTAAAGCTGAAGCACTGTTTGATGAAAACGGTGACGAAGAAGAAGTGAAATACCAGAAGCCGAAGAACGCACTGGACAGCACCGAAGGTCAAAGCGAAAAACTGCAAAAAGTCCTCGCCCGCGCAGGTCATGGTTCACGTCGTGAAGTTGAAGCGATGATCCAGGCTGGCCGCGTCAGCGTTGACGGTAAAATTTCTACGCTGGGCGACCGCGTGGAAGTCACCGGCGGTACCAAAATTCGTCTTGATGGACACGTTCTGTCAGTGATGGAATCTCAGGACACCGTTTGCCGCGTACTGGCGTACTACAAGCCTGAAGGCGAGTTGTGTACACGCAATGATCCGGAAGGCCGTCCGACCGTCTTTGACCGTCTGCCAAAAATGCGCGGTTCCCGCTGGATCGCCGTAGGTCGTCTGGACGTTAACACGTCAGGCCTGCTGTTATTCACCACCGACGGTGAACTGGCTAATCGCCTGATGCACCCGAGTCGTGAAGTTGAGCGTGAATATGCCGTACGTGTTTTCGGTCAGGTTGATGATGAAAAAATCAAACAACTGAGCCGTGGCGTGCAGCTGGAAGACGGTCCTGCGGCGTTCCGCTCGATCAAATTCCAGGGCGGTGAAGGTTTGAACCAGTGGTACAACGTGACCCTGACAGAAGGACGTAACCGCGAGGTTCGTCGTCTGTGGGAAGCTGTTGGCGTACAGGTAAGCCGTCTGATCCGCGTGCGTTACGGTGATCTGAATCTGCCTAAAGGCCTGCCTCGCGGTGGCTATAAAGAGCTGGATCTGCCAGACATCAACTATCTGCGCACACTGGTCGACATGACGGAAGAAACTGTCAGCAAACTGCCGGTTGAGCGTGATCGTCGTCGCGTAAAAGCCAACCAGATCCGTCGTGCTGTGAAGCGCCATACTCAGGTTGCACCGACGCGCCGCACTACCGGCCCGGCAAAACGGGGTTAATCGCTGACAAGCGAGGCACTTGCGTCTATGCTCATAAACCGCAGTCAGTGACTGCGGTTTTTTTTTGCTCAAAATTCAGGGCATAACATTATTCTGCATCCACCCTGTTCATGAATACTCTTCAGTAATACAACGCAAGGAGCTGATTATGATGCTAATCACCGGAGGTGCCCGCAGTGGTAAAAGCCATTTTGCTGAGCAGATAGCAGAGAAACGTGGCGGCGAGGTGCTGTATATCGCCACCTCGGTCGTTACTGATGCCGAAATGGCGGATCGCATCCGTTATCACCAGCAACAACGTCCTGCTCACTGGCATACGTTTGAAAGCTATCGTGATCTGGGGGATGTCGTACTCGCGCATCAGGCGCAGTTTCCGACCATTATTATCGAGTGCATCACGACGTTGATTACCAATCTTCTGTTTGATCTGGCCGGTGAAACACCGCCGGAACACATGGATTTTGACGCAATAGAACAGCATATTTTTGCGCAAACCACGAAACTGATGGAAGCTGCGCAACATCCTGAATCTGAAGTGATTATTGTCACTAATGAAGTGGGGATGGGCATTGTGCCGGATAACCTGCTGGCGCGGCGTTTTCGTGATATTGCGGGGCGGGTGAATCAGCAACTGGCTGCCGCGGCGGATGATGTGTACCTGATCGTATCCGGCATTCCGGTACCGGTGAAAACATCGGAATAAAACGACTCAGAACAGGGTGTTTATTATGGCTTTATGGCGGCTGTTTCTCGCGACATTGCAGTTTCTCACCCGCATCCCGGTCAGGGATCGCTGGTGCGATGGCATTGAACTGAAAGAGTATGCACGCGGCATTGTCTGTTTTCCGCTGGTCGGGCTGGTTATCGGTTTACTGACCGCGCTGGTGTGGCAGATTTTAATGCCGCATATCGGTGTGCTTCCGGCGGCGATTGCCGTTGTCATTGCACATATTATGCTGACCGGCGGTTTACATCTCGACGGGCTGGCCGACAGTTGCGACGGTTTATTTTCGGTGCGCAGCCGGGAGCGTATTCTCGAGATTATGCGCGACAGCCGGATCGGCACCAACGGCGCGCTGGCGCTGATTGTGGCTGTTCTGTTACGAACCGCACTGGTTTATCAGATGAACGCCGACGGATTGCCGGTGCTGGCGTTTCTTATCGTCACGCCGGTTGTCGGGCGGAGCATGATGGCGGTGATGATGTACCGTCAGGCTTATGCCCGCGAGTCAGGAATGGGCAATTTGTTTATTGGTAAGATCAGCGAAGGGCGCTTTGGTATCACATTACTGTTGATGGCAACGCTGGTGCTGCTCATCGGCGGGTTATTCTCCCTGTTTGCATTACTGGTGACGTTGCTGTTTGTTCTCGGTTTCCGGCGTTTTGTCGCCACGCGCATTGGCGGCCAGACCGGCGATACGCTGGGCGCGGCATGCGAATTGAGTGAACTGGTCTTTCTGTTTTTCCTGTTATGGCACTGAGACAAGGGACAAAATTATGAAACTGTATCTGATACGGCACGGACAAACTCAGGCTAACGTTAACGGCGTTTTTTGCGGCAGCAGCGACATTGCGCTGACCGCCGAGGGTGAGCGACAGGCGCAGCATGTGGCGCGTCAGCTGGCTTCTACTTCGCTTGATGCACTGATTCACACGGATATGCGCCGCAGCCGCGATACGGCGGGCATTATTGCTTACGGGCGCGAACTGGCAATGGAAACTCAGCCGCTGTTGCAGGAAATGGGGTTTGGTGAGTGGGAAATGCGTCATCACAAAGAACTCGAAGCCTCGCATGCAGAAGGCTATCAGGCCTGGTGTCAGGACTGGCAAAAGGCCGACGTACCGCAAGGTGAGTCATTTACAGATTTCACTCAGCGTATCCGGCAGGCGTTGCAGCAGTTGCATTTGCGTCCGCAGGAAAGCAGGCTGGCAATAGTCGCGCATCAGGGTTCACTCAGCCTGCTGCTGGCGATGATGCTGAAACTGGCACCGGCTGACATGTGGCGTTTTCCGTTTAAGCAAGGCTGCCTGTGTGAAATTGATCTCAGCCCCGGCGCTTGTGTCATTCAGCGTTTTAATGACAGCGGTATTTAACTTTTAAACTGGTAAGGACAACCCGATGGCTTCTCTGGCCAATATTATCCGTCAGATTGCTGAACCCGATGCACAGGCCGCACAAACGGCTGCTGCGCGGCTCGACAGTCTGGTAAAACCTTTAGGCAGTCTTGGCCGCCTGGAACAACTGGCGATTCAGCTGTCATCCATCCGGGGTGATCAGCCTTTGCATTTTCCGAGCAAAGAAGTGCTGGTGATGGCGGCCGATCATGGCGTGTGGCAGGAAGGCGTCACACCCTCCCCGCAGGAGGTAACGGCGATTCAGGCGGTGAACATCGTGCAGGGCAAAGCCGGGGTTTCTGTGCTGGCTCGGGTGGCCGGGGCGCAGGTGACGCTGATTGACTGCGGAATCATTGGGCCGGATATTCCCGGCACGCTGAATCACAAAGTTGCGCAGGGAACCGGCAATATTGCCACCGGCCCGGCGATGACGCGCGAACAGGCGGAATCTTTACTGATCTGGTGTGCGGAACGGGTGATCGCGAAAGCGGAAAACGGTTTATCCCTGCTGGCTGTCGGTGAGCTCGGGATGGCAAACACCACGCCGGCGGCGGCGATGGTGGCGGTGCTGACCGGCGCTGCGCCAGCGCAAACCGTCGGGCTGGGTGCGAATCTTCCGCCGGACAGACTGGCGCATAAAATCAGCGTGGTCGAAAAAGCCATTGCGGTAAATCAGCCGGATCCGTCAGATGCACTGGATGTGATGGCGAAAGTCGGGGGATTCGAACTGGTAGCCATGGCGGGTGCGATGATTGGCGCGGCGGCGGCGGGAATTCCGCTGGTGCTGGATGGCTTCCTTTCTTACGCGTCGGCGCTGGCGGCGTGTCAGTTAGCACCTGCGCTGAAACCCTATCTTATCCCTTCGCATATTTCAGCAGAGCAGGGCGCAACGCTGGCGCTTGAAGCGCTGGGCCTGCAACCGTATTTCGATCTGAATTTACGACTGGGCGAGGGCAGCGGCGCGGCGCTGGCGTTACCGCTGATTGATGCTGCCTGTGCTGTCCATAACGAAATGGCGACGCTGGCGGAGTGTCAGATAGCGCTTTAAAAGTAAAAGCAGGGCGTTACCAGTCAATGCCCTGCTGCGCCATAATTCCGGCGTCAAACGCATGTTTCACCGGACGGAGTTCGCTGACGGTATCGGCCATTTCCAGCAGATCACGATGGCAGCCGCGCCCGGTGATAATCACGGTCTGGTGCGCGGGACGGGCTTTCAGCGCATCCACCACGTCCTGCAAATCCAGATAGCCAAAACTGACCATATACGTCAGTTCATCAAGCACCACGAGATCTAATGATGCATCAGCCAGCATCCGTTTACCGTGCTGCCAGACAGCCTGGCAGGCTTCGGTATCCGTTTCTTTATTCTGCGTTTCCCAGGTAAAACCGGTCGCCATCACCTGAAATTCCACGCCATGAGGCTCGAGCAGATTTTTCTCGCCGTTAGGCCATTCACCTTTAATAAACTGGATCACTGCCGCGCGCATGCCATGGCCGACAGCGCGGGTCACCGTGCCAAATGCCGCCGTGGTTTTGCCCTTACCGTTACCGGTAAATACAATCAGTATTCCGCGCTGTTCTTTGGCGGCGTCAATGCGCGCATCAACCTGTTCTTTCAGCTTTTGCTGGCGCTGTTTATGGCGATCTTCAGTCATCAGAGACTCCGTGATTATTTATTCTGCCGGACCGGCTTTGCGCCCTGGCTGGGCATCAAAACTGATACCTGTTTTACGGCGGCTGTCATCGCCCATCAGATACAGATACAGCGGCATAATATCAGCCGGTGTCTTGAGTTTATCTTTGTTTTCATCGGGGAACGCGGAGGCGCGCATGCTGGTGCGTGTGCCGCCAGGATTGATGCAGTTGACGCGCAGGCCGGTATGCTTATGTTCTTCGGCCAGCACCTGCATCATACCTTCGGTGGCGAATTTTGACACGGCGTAAGCACCCCAGCCGCTGCGGCCTTCGCGTCCGACGCTGGACGTGGTGAACACCAGCGAAGAACTGGCGGATTTCAGCATCAGCGGCAGTAACGACTGAGTCAGCATAAACGTGGCGTTCACATTGACCTGCATGACGTTCATCCAGTCCTGCAACTTAATCTCAGCCATTGGCGTGATGTCAGTCAGCAATCCGGCGTTGTGCAAAACGCCGTCCAGATGCGGCACCCATGCAGCGATTTGATCTGCGACGCGCTGGCAGTCCTGCTGACTGGCGGTCTGTAAATCCAGTGCATAAATGAAAGCCGGTCGCAGATTACGTGCGGCAATTTCCTGCTGCACACTGGCCAGTTTACTCTCAGTACGGCCCAGTAAAATCACCTGCGCGCCGAAACGGGCATACGTCAGTGCGGCTTCACGGCCGATGCCGTCGCCGGCGCCAGTGACCAGAATGATACGGTTATTGAGCAAATCGGATTTAGGATGATAATGCACGGTCAGTCCTCTTAAGGGGGGCGGCGATGTGGCGGTAAATGACGTCATCACATCAGGCGCTCTTCATATCAAAAATGGCGGAAACGGGAGATATTGCGCTCAACCAGAGTCCGGCATTTTGGTGAAAATTTTAGCTTTTTCGGGTGCAATCACCGCTTATATGCCTCAAATGGGCATGAGTTTCAATGATTAACCGAAAAGCGGGCAGCTCTTTTGTAACAAAATTGGAACACAGACGCACTCTGTTTTACGTCTGAGTCATGATGTCATCTTCGAACAAGACGTCAGTGCGGCGATTGTTTAGAATGTTTAACATCTTTCTTACCACGGTTTTATTACCACGTTGAAAAGGCGGTATGTGTGGATTTACTTTCTCTTTATGGGCTATTTTTGGCCAAAGTCGTGACCGTTGTGATCGCCATCGGCGCGCTGGTCGTGTTGTTTGTCGGCCTTCGTCAGCGTAAATCTCACGGCAAAGGTGAGTTACACCTGGTCGATTTAGGTGAACAGTATCGCGAAATGCAACGTGAAATGCGCAGTGCGCGCATGAACCCTGCCGAACTTAAAATTCGCAGCAAGGAACTGAAGAAAAAGGATAAAGCGGAAGCAAAACAGAAAAAACTGCAAGCCAAAACCGGCAGTTCGAAAAGCAAACCTTGCCTGTATGTACTCGATTTCAAAGGCAGTATGGATGCCCACGAAGTCACCTCACTGCGGGAAGAAATCTCGGCGGTGCTGGCCGTTGCAACCCCGGAAGACGAAGTGTTGTTGCGCCTCGAAAGCCCGGGCGGTGTGGTGCACGGTTACGGCCTGGCGGCATCACAACTTGTGCGTCTGCGTCAGAGTGGTATTCGTCTGACGGTTGCGGTAGATAAAGTCGCAGCCAGTGGCGGTTACATGATGGCCTGTGTGGCGGACAGGATTGTCGCCGCGCCGTTTGCCATCATCGGTTCGATCGGCGTGGTGGCGCAGATCCCAAACTTTAACCGTTTGCTCAAACGAAATGACATTGATATTGAGTTGCACACGGCGGGCGAGTTTAAACGTACCCTGACGTTGCTGGGTGAAAATACCGAAGAAGGTCGTGAAAAGTTCCGTGAAGATCTGAATGAAACGCATGTGCTGTTTAAAGAGTTTGTTCATCAGAACCGGCCGTCGCTGGACATTGATGCGGTAGCCACCGGTGAGCACTGGTTTGGTACCCAGGCGCGTGAAAATGGCCTGATTGATGCTATTGGTACCAGTGATGATTTACTGATTGCAGAAATGAAAAATCATGAAGTGATTGCGGTGCGTTACAGCCGTCGTAAACGCATGATGGACCGTTTCACCGGCAGCGCGGCAGAGAGTGCTGATCGCCTGTTCCTGCGCTGGTTACAACGCAGTCAGAAACCGCTGCTGTAATCTATTTTTTTCGCAAGGCATAAAATAAAAAGGGACGAATGTCCCTTTTTAATCCTGCGGATTAAGCCCCGCCGTTTACCGGTTGTGTATACCTTTATTAGCGATTGTTTTATCTCAATCTTCGAGATGGTATTTTTCTGAAAAAAGATGAGCCAGGTGTTTAAACATATTAAATACCGCAGTGGTTTTTCTGGTCGGTAAACCGTCTTCATCCATGAAAAACTCCCCGCGGAAAACCAGCACATTGCCTTTCTGCTCAACCTCTGTCGCCAGCATTCCATGCATGTAATCTTCGTGCTCACGGATAACCTTATTCGCTTCGACCAGTAAAGCTTCGCGACTAATTGCCGATGTATTTTCGTGCATGATATTTACTCCCCACTATAATTGCTGACGTTATTGTAATCCTGACGCTGATAAAACCGCAAATCTGCTGGGGGTAATCTGCTTAATCGCTCTGGTTATAATTTGAGCGTCTTTATAAAAAACGGGCGCGTATTGGCGAAAAGGGCCTTTCCGTGTTAATTAGTTTGCGTGACGATTTTTATCAGGTAGAGTGTGGGATTTTGTGGCTTCAGGTGGAATGTTTTGTTTACGCTTGGTCATTATTTGACTTAAAAATGGGCGCATTCTGCTGAGCCCTGTCTGGTTAATCCCTCGCAGAATCAGTGTTTTGAACCTCTGGAAGTCAGTTCGCTCCTTCTTTTAAAGAAATCAGTTGACGTTCTGACTCACTGCCGCAATATAAAAAAAGACGTGATATTGTGCCGCGGCATAACTAGACAAAATCTTCTTCAGATGATGAAGAATCATTCAGGTAAAGGTAATTATGGGCAAAGCTCTCGTAATAGTTGAGTCCCCGGCAAAAGCCAAAACGATTAATAAATATTTAGGAAATGACTACGTTGTTAAGTCCAGCGTTGGTCATATCCGTGATTTACCGACCAGTGGATCCGCTGCTAAAAAGACCGCCGACTCAACCGAAGAAAAAACAAAGAAAAAAGTAAAAAAGGATGAGAAAACCGCGCTGGTTAATCGCATGGGCGTCGATCCGTATCACGGTTGGGAAGCACAATACGAAATACTTCCGGGTAAAGAAAAAGTTGTTGCTGAGTTAAAAGCGTTAGCGGAAAAAGCTGACCACATCTATCTCGCAACCGACCTTGACCGCGAAGGAGAGGCGATTGCCTGGCATTTGCGGGAAGTGATTGGTGGTGATGACAAACGTTTCAGCCGTGTCGTTTTTAACGAAATTACCAAGAACGCGATTCAAAACGCCTTTAAAGAACCGGGCGAACTGAATATTGATCGTGTGAATGCTCAGCAGGCGCGTCGTTTCATGGACCGCGTGGTGGGTTACATGGTTTCTCCGCTGCTGTGGAAGAAAATTGCCCGTGGTTTATCCGCAGGTCGTGTTCAGTCCGTTGCGGTGCGTCTGGTCGTCGAGCGTGAGAAAGAAATCAAAGCGTTCGTGCCGGAAGAATACTGGGAATTGCATGCGGATTTGCTGGCGAAGAAAGAAACCGCGCTGCAAATGGAAGTCACGCATCATCTCGAAAAACCGTTCAAACCGGTCAATAAAGAACAAACTCACGCGGCCGTTTCGCTGCTTGAAAAAGCGCGTTACACCGTGGTGGATCGTGAAGACAAACCGACCAGCAGCAAGCCGGGTGCGCCTTTCATTACTTCCACACTGCAACAGGCGGCCAGTACGCGTCTGAGCTTCGGTGTGAAGAAAACCATGATGATGGCCCAGCGTCTTTACGAAGCCGGTCATATTACCTATATGCGTACGGACTCCACTAACCTGAGTCAGGACGCCGTGGAAATGGTGCGCGGCTATATTGGCGAGAATTTTGGTGATAAATACCTGCCGAAAGCGCCGCTGCAATACAGCAATAAAGAGAATTCTCAGGAAGCGCACGAAGCGATTCGTCCTTCTGACGTGGCCGTGATTTCAGAACAACTGAAAGATATGGAAGCGGATGCTCAACGTCTGTATCAGCTAATCTGGCGTCAGTTTGTGGCCTGTCAGATGACACCGGCTCAGTACGACTCCACTACGCTGACGGTGAAAGCGGGCGATTACTCTCTGCGCGCCAAAGGTCGTACGCTGCGTTTTGATGGCTGGACCAAAGTCATGCCGGCGTTGCGTAAAGGCGACGAAGACAGAACCTTGCCGGCGATCGAAGTGGGTACGGATCTGGAGCTGCAACAACTGCTGCCCACCCAGCATTTCACCAAGCCGCCTGCGCGTTTCAGCGAAGCGTCTCTGGTTAAAGAACTGGAAAAACGTGGCATTGGCCGTCCGTCTACCTATGCGTCGATCATTTCGACCATTCAGGACAGGGGTTACGTTCACGTTGAAAACCGTCGCTTCTACGCAGAAAAAATGGGGGAAATCGTTACCGATCGTCTGGAAGATAACTTCCGTGAATTGATGAACTACGATTTCACCGCACGTATGGAAGACGGGCTGGATCAGGTCGCCAACAACAAGGCGGAATGGAAAGCCGTTCTGGATGAATTCTTCAGTGAATTCAGTAAGCAGCTGGAAACTGCTGAGAAAGACCCGGAAGAAGGCGGTATGCGCCCGAATCAGATGGTGTTGACCAGCATTGAATGCCCGACCTGCGGACGTCCGATGGGGATCCGTACCGCCAGCACTGGCGTGTTCCTCGGTTGTTCCGGCTACGCCTTGCCGCCGAAAGAGCGCTGCAAAACCACCATCAACCTGATTGCTGATGCCGAAGTGCTGAACATTCTGGAAGGTGATGAAGCCGAAGCCAACGCGCTGCGTGCGAAGCGTCGTTGCGTCAAATGCGGCACGGCGATGGACAGCTATCTCATCGATAATCAGCGCAAATTGCATGTTTGTGGTAACAACCCGGAATGTGATGGCTATGAAATCGAAGAGGGTGAGTTCCGCATCAAGGGTTATGACGGCCCGATTGTTGAGTGCGAAAAATGTGGCTCTGAAATGCACCTGAAAATGGGACGTTTCGGTAAGTACATGGGCTGTACCAACGACGAATGCAAAAACACCCGTAAGATTTTGCGAAACGGTGACGTTGCGCCGCCGAAAGAAGATCCGGTTCCGCTACCGGAATTGCCGTGTGAGAAATCAGACGCCTATTTCGTGCTGCGTGACGGTGCGGCAGGGGTATTCCTGGCTGCCAACACGTTCCCTAAATCGCGCGAAACCCGTGCGCCGCTGGTGGAAGAACTGAAGCGCTTCAAAGACCGCTTGCCGGAAAAACTCAGCTATCTGGCCGATGCGCCGGTGGCCGATCCGGAAGGCAATAAATCAATGGTGCGTTTCAGCCGTAAAACCAAGCAGCAGTATGTATCTTCAGAAAAAGACGGCAAAGCCACTGGCTGGACGGCGTTTTTTGTCGACGGTAAGTGGGTCGAAGGCAAAAAATAATTATCGCCGTCATACCTTAAGCTGTTAAGCCGTTGTAAAAAACCAGTCTTCCGGACTGGTTTTTTTATTGCATTAAGATCTATCATCGCGGAGTTATGCGTGTTTTTATTATCAGTCTGCGACAGTCCTCGATTATCGTTATGTTCTTCGGGTATACATGACGCTAATAATGGATATAATTGTTATATAAAATTTATTCTTATGCACTTAAGTAATAAGTTAATGCGTCTGGGGCATAAAAACGGTGCGTTCACAGACTTCCGGTAGTCGATAAAAAATCATTTCCAGACTGTTCAGCCAACGGATGAACAGGGATGGCGACAGGGTTTGAAACCAGGGTGGTATGAGATATGAAATTGCAGCAACTGCGCTACATCGTAGAGGTTGTTAATCACAATCTGAACGTCAGTTCGACGGCAGAAGGCCTGTACACGTCGCAGCCTGGGATCAGCAAACAAGTGCGGATGCTGGAAGATGAACTCGGGATCCAGATTTTTTCCCGCAGCGGTAAACATCTGACACAGGTCACGCCGGCAGGGCAGGAAATCATCCGTATTGCCCGTGAAGTATTGTCTAAAGTGGATGCGATCAAAGCTGTTGCTGGTGAGCATACCTATCCGGACAAAGGTTCGCTGTATGTCGCGACGACGCATACGCAGGCGCGTTATGCCTTACCGAATGTGATTAAAGGCTTTATCGAGCGTTATCCGCGCGTTTCATTGCATATGCATCAGGGGTCGCCGACGCAGATTGCTGAAGCAGTTTCAAAGGGCAATGCGGATTTTGCTATCGCCACCGAAGCGCTCCATCTGTATGACGATCTGATCATGCTGCCTTGCTACCACTGGAACCGTGCCGTGGTGGTTCAGCCTGATCATCCGCTGGCAGGTAAAGAGAAAGTCACCATTGAGGAACTGGCAGCTTATCCGATTGTGACCTATACCTTCGGCTTCACTGGTCGTTCAGAACTGGATACCGCGTTTAACCGCGCCGGTCTGACGCCACGCATTGTATTCACCGCCACCGATGCTGACGTCATCAAAACCTATGTCCGCCTGGGGCTGGGCGTCGGTGTCATCGCCAGCATGGCAGTGGATCCGGTTCAGGATCCGGATCTGGTGACCGTGGATGCGAGTGATATTTTCACCTACAGCACCACCAAAATCGGTTTCCGTCGCAGTACATTCCTGCGCAGCTATATGTACGATTTTATCCAGCGCTTTGCGCCGCACCTGACACGTGATGTGGTTGATACCGCTATTTCCCTGCGCTCCAACGAAGACATTGAAGAAATGTTCAAAGACATTAAGCTGCCGACAAAATAAGTCGTCATCCTCTATTTTTATCTCCCTGAGATCCCGCCGCATCCTCACCGAAGCGGCGGGATTTTTTTGCCTGATGATCAGTTTGAGCTGTTATCAAAATGTTAACGATAATTTGTGTTATCTTTAACTATGCACTTATAAGCCAGCGGGTTATTACTCATGGCCACGCTGAGCGCTAAAGGAGAAGCTATGTCGTCTATTCGCAAGAACAGTCTGGATAAGCTGGCAGTCCGGGAGAAAGAATTTTACTACTACAGCCTGCCACTCGCTGCCAAAACGTTGGGTGATGTTCAGCGCCTGCCAAAATCCCTCAAAGTTTTACTCGAAAATTTACTGCGCCACGTTGATGGTGACACTGTCACAGAAAGCGATCTACAGGAACTGGTCGAATGGCAGAAAACCGGTCATGCCGACCGCGAAATTGCTTATCGTCCGGCGCGCGTACTGATGCAGGATTTTACGGGTGTACCTGCCGTGGTGGATCTGGCCGCGATGCGCCAGGCGGTAAAACGCCTCGGCGGGAATGTCGAACAGGTAAACCCGTTGTCGCCTGTTGATCTGGTCATCGACCACTCCGTCACAGTGGATGAATTCGGTGATGATGAGGCGTTTGGTGAGAACGTTCGTCTCGAAATGGAGCGCAACAACGAGCGCTATCAGTTCCTGCGCTGGGGGCAAAAAGCCTTTAACCGTTTCCGCGTAGTGCCGCCTGGCACGGGTATTTGTCATCAGGTCAACCTGGAATATCTTGGACAAACCGTCTGGTACGAAGAGCAGGATGGCAAAACGATGGCCTATCCCGACACGCTGGTCGGAACGGATTCACATACCACGATGATTAACGGTCTGGGGATTCTGGGCTGGGGTTGCGGCGGTATCGAAGCCGAAGCCGCAATGCTCGGACAGCCGGTTTCCATGCTGATCCCGGACGTTGTGGGTTTCAAACTGACCGGTAAATTACGCGAAGGCATTACCGCGACGGACCTGGTGTTAACGGTCACCCAGATGCTGCGCAAACACGGCGTGGTGGGAAAATTTGTCGAGTTCTATGGTGATGGCCTTGCCGATTTGCCGCTGGCTGACCGCGCGACCATCGCTAATATGTCGCCGGAATTCGGCGCGACCTGCGGCTTCTTCCCGGTGGATGATGTGACACTGAGTTACATGAAGCTCAGTGGCCGCAGCGACGAACAAATCGATCTGGTAAAAGCCTATTCGCAGGCCCAGGGTTTATGGCGTAACGCCGGTGACGAGCCGGTCTTCACCAGTACACTTGCGCTGGACATGGGAGACGTTGAGCCGAGCCTCGCGGGGCCGAAACGTCCCCAGGATCGCGTTGCGTTGCCTGATGTGCCGAAAGCGTTCAAAGCGGCGACTGAACTGGAGTTGGGTAACAGCAAGCCGGGGCGCAGCGATAAAGAAAGTTTCACGCTGGAAGGGCAGCATTATGCGCTGACCACCGGCGCGGTAGTGATTGCGGCAATCACCTCTTGTACCAACACGTCAAACCCAAGCGTGCTGATGGCCGCTGGTCTGCTGGCGAAGAATGCCGCCGAAAAAGGTCTGGCCAGTAAGCCGTGGGTGAAAACCTCACTGGCACCAGGTTCCAAAGTGGTGACCGATTATCTTAATGCCGCCGGTCTCATGCCGCATCTGGAGAAGCTGGGCTTTAATCTGGTGGGCTATGGCTGTACGACCTGTATCGGTAACTCCGGGCCGTTGCCGGAACCGATTGAGTCGGCGATCAAGGCCGGTGATTTAACCGTCGGGGCCGTGCTTTCCGGCAACCGTAACTTCGAAGGGCGTATTCATCCGCTGATTAAAACCAACTGGCTAGCCTCACCACCTCTGGTGGTGGCCTATGCGCTGGCGGGTAATATGAACGTTGATCTGACGACGGATCCGTTGGGTGAAGGTGCTGATGGCAAACCGGTTTACCTGAGAGATATCTGGCCGTCGGCTAACGATATCGCCAATGCGGTTGCGCAGGTGACCACGGAAATGTTCCATAAAGAGTACGCCGAGGTGTTTAACGGCGATGCCAGCTGGCAGGCGATTCAGGTTGAAGGCACGCCGACCTATACCTGGCAGGAAGACTCCACCTATATCCGCCACCCGCCGTTCTTCAGTGATATGAAGGCGGAACCTGATGCGCTGGAAGACATCAAAGATGCGCGAATTCTGGCGATTCTGGCGGATTCAGTGACCACCGACCACATTTCACCTGCCGGGAATATCAAGGCCGAAAGTCCGGCTGGTTTGTATCTGACCCAGCACGGCGTCGAGCCCAAAGCGTTCAACTCCTACGGCTCGCGGCGCGGTAACCATGAAGTGATGATGCGCGGGACGTTCGCCAATATTCGCATCAAAAATGAAATGGTGCCGGGCGTGGAGGGCGGATATACGCGTCATATTCCGTCGCAGGACCAACTGGCGATTTACGATGCGGCGATGCGCTATCAGCATGAAAGTGTGCCGACCGCGGTGATTGCCGGTAAAGAATACGGTTCAGGTTCAAGCCGTGACTGGGCGGCGAAAGGGCCGCGTCTGCTTGGGGTACGTGTGGTTATCGCAGAATCATTCGAACGTATTCACCGCTCGAATCTGATCGGGATGGGGATTTTACCGCTCGAGTTCCCGCAGGGTGTGACGCGCAAAACGCTGAAACTCACGGGCGATGAACAGATCAGCATCAGCGGGTTACAAACCCTGACGCCGGGGCAGGATGTTGCAGTGCATATCACGTTTGCTGATGGTCATACTGAAACAATTGATGCACATTGCCGTATCGATACCGGCAACGAACTGACCTATTTCCAGAACGGCGGCATTCTGCATTATGTGATCCGCAAAATGCTGTAAAACCGCTTCTCCGGCCAATAAAAAAGGTTCATCGCGGTTAAGCGTGAACCAATAGAAAAGGGCGCCTTCTTAAGGTGCCCTTAATATTTGGATCGGACTATAAATCCTTACTTGTCGAGCAGATGGCCCATTTTGGCGGCTTTGGTCGACAGGTAGCGTTCGTTTTCCGGATTACGGCCGACGATCAGCGGGACGCGTTCTGTAATGTTAATACCGGCTTCAGTCAGAATTTCGACTTTCTTCGGATTGTTGGTCAGCAGGCGTACGGAATCGACACCCAGCAATTTGAACATGTCGGCGCACAGCGTGAAGTCGCGTTCGTCTGCGGCGAACCCAAGCTGATGGTTGGCTTCGACGGTGTCGTAACCTTTGTCTTGTAAGGCATATGCGCGGATCTTATTCAGCAAACCGATGTTACGGCCTTCCTGACGGTGATACATCAGGATGCCACGACCTTCTTCGGCGATATGATTCAGTGCGGCTTCGAGCTGGAAACCGCAGTCACAGCGCAGGCTGAATAAGGCATCACCGGTCAGACATTCGGAGTGAACGCGCGCAAGAACCGGCGTTTCACCGGTGATGTCGCCAAAAACTAACGCCAGGTGGTCGTGCCCGGTGGCCAATTCTTCAAAACCCACCATCAGGAAATCGCCCCAAGGTGTTGGCAGATTGGCTTCTGCCACCCGTTTCAGCTGCATTTTATGCTCCAAAAAAACCACAAATAGTCTTTATTTACAGTAAGTATTTTACTTGTTGATGCGCATCCTACTTTCTGATGCGGCCTCTGGATAGGGAATCGGTGCCTTTCCATCACGACAGGGCATCATTTTGCCACAGTTTGGGTCACATTTTAGCGGGAATATTTGAACGATTAGTTCATAACTTATGAATTATAACCGCTTCTTCAACAACTCACGCTAAAGGAATGTTAAGCAATCACAACGTTGATACACTCCAACTCTTTTTACGCATGACTGAAGGGACGACTATGTTTGATATCGCCAGGCGCACCGCTCTCGGGGCTGTTCTTTTGTTACTGATGCCCGCAGCGGTGTGGATAAGCGGCTGGACGTGGACACCGGGTGGTAATCCCGCCGTGCTGCGTCCGCTTTATTGGGTCACGGAAACGGTGAGTGAACCATGGGGAATCATGACGACTGTGATCCTCTGTGGCTGGTTTCTGTGGTGCCTGCGATTTCGGCTTAAACCGGCCATCGGGCTGGTGGTGATCATTACCTTGTCAGTGTTGGCCGGTCAGTATGTTAAAGACTTTATCAAAGCCGAAGTCCGCGAACCCAGGCCGTATGTCGCATGGCTGGGGACGGATCATCAGATGAACGTCGATGAATTTTATGCCCGGAAAAGTAAAGCGCGTGCCCGGCAGGTGAAAGAGGTGCTGGGCGACAACGTGCAAATCCCGCACTGGCTGAATAAAAGCTGGCAGAACGACACGGGATACGCATTCCCTTCTGGCCACACGATGTTTGCCGCAACCTGGGCTTTACTCGGTGTCGGGTTATTGTGGCGGCGTAAACACTATAAAACGGTCACCGTGCTGATGGTGTGGGCGGTGGTGGTGATGGGCAGCAGACTGATGCTCGGCATGCACTGGCCACGCGACCTGATGGCATCTGTGGGCATCAGCTGGATCCTGGTAATGCTGGCCTGCTGGCTGACGGAGCGCTATGTCGGGCCGCTAACGCCACCACCAGCAGAAAACCAGGAAATCAGCGAGCGTGAATAATCCCGGTTTTTTGATTTCTTACCGTCTGAAATCTCAGGGGGTTCCTGGTGAACCCTTTAATTCATGGTTTTCATCCCCATATACATTCCATAGCCTTAATTGTCGTGGTGGTCACGACACCACACTAAAGTCGAATGAAGTTGCTACAGACGGCATTTAAACCCTCCGCAATGTTTCCCTGCTTTGTTCGGAAATGCTAACTTATTAGGTCGGGACGCGAGTTTTTGGCATAATTCATCCGGTACACCCGGCATTACAGGAATGAATGTGAAATATCTGCTGATTTTTTTATTTTTGCTGGTCATCGTTGTGATTTCTATCACTCTGGGTGCCCATAACGATCAGACTGTGACCTTCAATTATTTGCTGGCACAGGGTGACTATCGTGTTTCTACACTGCTTGCTGTGCTGTTCGCTACCGGTTTTATTCTTGGCTGGATAATCTGTGGTTTGTTCTACCTGCGTGTACGTCTGTCACTGGGGCGCGCCCAGCGTAAAATCAAACGCCTGGAGCAGCAAATTGAACCCGCGGCTGTCGTTACGCCGCCAGCAGCATCTTACGATGTCAGCAAGGAATAACCCTCTATGTTAGAACTGCTGTTTCTGTTGTTGCCCGTTGCGGCCGCCTACGGCTGGTACATGGGGCGCAGAAGTTCTCAGCAGGACAAACAGGAAAATGCTAACCGCCTGTCGCGTGAATACGTCGCGGGGGTTAACTTCCTGCTTTCCAATCAGCAGGATAAAGCGGTCGATCTGTTCCTCGAAATGTTGAAAGAGGACAGCAGTACAGTCGAAGCGCACCTGACTCTGGGCAACCTGTTCCGCTCCCGTGGTGAAGTCGATCGTGCGATCCGTATCCACCAGTCGCTGATGGAAAGTGCTTCGCTGACTTTCGAACAGCGCCTGCTCGCCGTACAGCAACTGGGTCGTGATTACATGGCTGCCGGTTTCTATGATCGTGCGGAAGACATGTTCAACCAGCTGGTGAAAGAGCAGGATTTCCAGTTGTTTGCGCTGGAACAGTTGTTGATTATTCATCAGGCCACCAGCGACTGGCAGAACGCCATTGATGTGGCGGAACGTCTGGTCAAGCTCGGCAAAGAAAACCGCCGTAAAGAAATTGCGCATTTCTGGTGTGAACTGGCATTGCAGGCAATGGTGTCTGAAGATTTCGATAAGGCGACCGGCTTGCTGAAAAAGGCGGCGGCAGCGGACAAACTCTGTGCCCGTGTCTCCATTATGCAGGGGCGGATTTTACTGGCGCAGGGCGATTACCGCAAAGCGACAGAGGCCTTACAGCGGGTGCTGGAGCAGGATAAAGAGCTGGTCAGCGAAGCGTTGCCGATGCTGCAGGAGTGTTACCAGAATCTTGACGATACGCTGGCATGGGCCGAGTTTCTCAGGCGTTGTGTGGATGAAAATACCGGCGCCACAGCAGAACTGATGCTGGCCGAAATCATCCAGGATGAAGAAGGGCGTGAGACCGCGCAAAACTATATCAACCGTCAGTTGCAACGCCATCCGACCATGCGCGTGTTTCATCACCTGATGGATTACCATCTGGCGGATGCGGAAGAAGGCCGTGCAAAAGAGAGCCTGGTGTTGCTGCGGGATATGGTGGGTGAACAGATCCGGACGAAGCCACGCTATCGCTGTCACAAATGCGGCTTTACCGCGCATTCACTTTACTGGCATTGCCCGTCATGCCGTGGCTGGGCGACGATAAAGCCAATCCGGGGCCTGGATGGCCAATAAGTTTCCCCGTCATACTTCGGGTTGCAGATGCGTTTGTCGCCTTCCTGCAACGTGAATTATTTAGGGGAAACCGCAGGATATTTTAAATCGACTCTTACTTCTTCTTGCTGCTCGCCTTGCGGGCATTAAGCAACGTCCGCAATTTCTTGATTTCTTTGGTGGTCAGCGCGGGTTCAGTCTCTTCTGCAAGATGCTGATTATCAATTTCGTGTTCTGTGGCTTTAGCGGCTTTTTTACCTTTGGGCGCAGCAGGGTTAAAACTCTCTTCCAGGCGTGCCGCAACTTCTGCACTTAATGAATGTTCTGCTTCCGCAGCGGCGTTTTTGATCAGTTCTTTCAATTCAACCGGAATTTTAACGGTCAGGGTTGTTATCTCACTCATTTTTCTGCCTTTCCTTAGAGTAAAAGTAACAAGCTAAGCCAGCCTTGTTGCATCGTCTAGTGCATCACAAAAATTTAATAAAAATGTCACATTAGGTGTAGCTGTGAATTCAGTGGTTTGCCATGTAAAATATCGGCGGCAAAAATTATATTATTTCTTCCTGACGTAAAAACTGACAAGAGGCTGACGAGATGAAGTCCGAAAATAACACTAACAACAAAGACTTAAATACTTCACCGATTGTTGTCGCTCTCGATTATGCCGATAAATCCTCCGCACTGGCGTTTGCTGACAAAATCGATCCGCGTGATTGCCGTCTGAAAATTGGCAAAGAGATGTTCACTCATTTTGGTCCGCAGATGGTCAAAGATCTGCAGACCCGCGGTTTCGACGTCTTTCTGGATCTGAAATTCCACGACATCCCTAACACTACTGCGCGCGCTGTGGCTGCTGCGGCAGATTTGGGTGTCTGGATGGTGAATGTGCATGCCAGCGGCGGTGCGCGCATGATGACGGCGGCCCGGGAAGCGCTGGCACCGTTTGGAAAAGATGCCCCCTTACTGATTGCCGTCACGGTGCTGACCAGCCTGGAAGACAATGACCTGGCGGATTTAGGTATTGAACTTTCTCCGGCTGATTATGCTGAACGTCTGGCGCGCCTGACACGCGACTGCGGCCTCGATGGCGTAGTGTGTTCCGCGCAGGAAGCGACCCGTTTTAAATCTGCTCTCGGGCAGGCGTTCAAACTGGTGACGCCGGGTATCCGCCCGGCTGGTAGCCAAGCCGATGATCAGCGTCGCATCATGACGCCACAGGAAGCGCTGGCGGCGGGCGTGGATTACATGGTGATTGGCCGGCCGATCACGCAATCTGCCGATCCGGCGCAGACCCTGCGTGAAATTCTGGCATCACTGCGCTAAGAAGGAAAAACCATGAGCAATGACAGCAACAGCCGTTTAGTGTATTCGACCGACAGCGGCAGAATCGATGAGCCCAAAGTCGTGGCTGAGCGTCCGAAAGGTGACGGCATTGTGCGTATTCAGCGCCAGACCAGCGGGCGCAAAGGGAAGGGCGTGTGCCTGATCACCGGTGTCAGTCTTGATGATATTGAACTGGAAAAACTCGCTGCCGAACTGAAAAAGAAATGCGGTTGTGGCGGTGCAGTGAAAGACGGCGTGATTGAGATCCAGGGTGACAAACGCGATCTGCTTAAACAACTGCTGGAAGCGAAAGGCATGAAAGTGAAACTGGCGGGGGGCTGACCTGTCTGTAAACGATCACTGACCGTTAATAATAAGATGCTGCATCCGCAAAGGTGCAGCATCTTGCTTTAGCTTTTAGAGATATCACAACGCGAAAGCACGTTGTTTGTCATCCATCTGATGACAATAAAGTTGACCTGAAAAACAACCCAATCCTATTTTTAGCTTTATTCGTTGCTTAACGCTTACGTTTTTGATGCCAGTTAAATAGAACTTATCTCCCGGTTGTTTTACTTACTGACCTGATGTCCGATGATACCACCCACTGCAGCGCCACCTAATGTCCCTAGGGTACTGCCGTCAGTCAGAACTGCACCACCCAGCGCACCTGCACCCGCACCGATTGCGGTGTTGCGGTCACGCTTAGACCAGTTACCACAAGCGCTGACAGACATTGCCAGAGTCAGAACCAGTGCGATACTGGCAACACGTTTATTCACGAGCATCATAATTTTTCTCCTATCCAGACGCAGTTGTGCATCCGTTAATTAAAAATAGTGAAATTGATATACATTCACTAGGTGAATAATCTTAATTCACCAAGGATGCTCTTTCTCACCACACAAAAGACTAAAAAGCTGGACAAACATTCAACGGTTTGTGGAACAAATGGGCACTTTTACGTTTGCAGCAGATCTGTACGCACTCTTTAGCGATTTCCCCCATACCTGCACACACCCGTCACCCAGACAATAAAGCCTCGTAATAAGAGGAAACCAAGATGCTAAAGCAACTGAAAGAGCAGGTATTAGAGGCCAATCTGGCACTGCCTCGCCATAATCTGGTGACCTTTACCTGGGGAAATGTCAGCGCCGTTGACCGTAAACTTGGGCTGGTCGTGATTAAACCGTCGGGAGTGGAATACGACCACATGGGCGTGGACGACATGGTGGTGGTGGAACTGGAGACCGGCAAAATCGTCGAGGGCAGCAAAAAGCCTTCTTCCGATACCGATACCCACCGGGTACTGTACCTGAATTTCCCGGAAGCAGGGGGTATTGTTCATACGCATTCGCGCCACGCAACCATCTGGGCGCAGGCCGGTTTGGATATTCCCGCCTGGGGCACCACGCACGCGGATTATTTCTACGGCAACATTCCCTGCACGCGGCTGATGACCGAAGAGGAAATCGCCGGACGTTATGAATGGGAGACCGGTGAAGTCATCGTTAAAACCTTCGCGGAAAGACATCTGTCGCCGGCAGACATTCCGGCTGTACTGGTGCATTCGCACGGGCCGTTTGCCTGGGGGAAAGATGCCGATAATGCCGTGCATAACGCCGTCGTGCTGGAAGAGGTCGCCTACATGGGCATTTTCTCCCGCCAGTTAACGCCGCAGTTGCCGGATATGCAGCCGCAATTACTGGATAAGCATTACCTGCGTAAACATGGCAAGAATGCCTACTACGGCCAATAATCCCCTGAAACCCGAATTATCGGGGAGACAGATAAGGATAGGTCAGCCGACCAGGCTGACCTTAATCCCGGCAGCGGAAAGTTGCTGCTGATATTCAGGGGATAATTTGTCGTCAGTGATGACCCGGCTGAAGGCGCTGACCGGCCCCAGCGGGTTAAGATTTATTTGACCGAATTTCGATGAATCCGTTAGCACGATATTTTCCGCACCTTTAGCCACGACCGCATTCACCACATCAGCACGTAACATGTCCCGGCCGGTAAAGCCGGTGGTATCGGTGAAGCCGTCGATGCCCATGAACGCTTTACTGAAATTCATTTGTTGCAGACACATTCTGGTCAGCGGGCCGACCACCGTCTGACTGGTTTTCTGATACATCCCGCCGAGCAGAACCACGTCACAGGGCATACTTTTCAGCAAAGAGGCGACATAACCGCTGACGGTAATCACCGTCAGGTTCTTCTTATCGGCAAGATATTGCGCCAGCAAGGCGATGCTGCTGCCACTTTCGAAAAATACCGTTTCGCCGTCCTGGATCAGGGATGCCGCAAACTTCGCCAGTTTCTGCTTCTGGGCAAAATTCGACATCATGCGGGTATCCACGTCATCGGTCTGGATAGCGACGGCAAAACCGTGCGCACGGCGCAGATAATGTCGCTGTTCCAGTAGCGTAAGATCGTGGCGGATCGTCACTTCTGACACCTGACAAATCTGTGACAACGCACTGACGCTGATGCGCTGCTTATCGTTTACCCATTGCAGAATAACTTGTTGTCTGTCGTTCATAACCGCCCAAAATACGGGCAGCCTGCGCCGCCCGTTGAAAGTTAAATTCAGATGCGAATTTTAAAGTGAATGTTCTGTACGGGCGATAATATCATCCTGAGCCTCAGGCGATAAGGCCGTAAAGAATGCGGAGTAACCGGCGACACGGACAACCAGGTCGCGATAGTTCTGCGGTTCCTCACGCGCTTTCAGCAATGTCTCGCGGGAAACAATATTGTACTGAACATGCCAGCCGCGATGTTCCTCAAAGAATGTCCGCAGCATTAGCATTAACGTCTCGCGTTCGCTTTCATTTTCCAGCGATGCCGGATTCAGTTTCTGATTGAGCAGTACGCCGCCGAGAATCGCTTCTGTCGGTAATTTGCTCAGCGAATTAAAGACCGCTGTCGGCCCGAGATGATCGGTACCGGATGCCGGGCTGGCCCCTTCCGCCAGCGGCGTAAAGGCTTTACGTCCATCCGGCGTGGCGGTAGTTGCGGCACCAAACGGCACGTTGGCCGAAATAGACGATGTACCCGCGTAATACGTGCCACCGACCGGGCCGCGTCCGAAGCGGGTATTGTGATAATTCGACAGTTCATCGATATAGCACTGATACGCACGCACCAGCAGATTATCGACCTCGTCTTGATCATTGCCGTATTTCTCTGCGCCGTTAATCAGCCGCTGACGCAGTCGTTCACCGTCCAGTCCCTCATAATCTGAAGCCAGCGCGTTGGCCAGTTCCTGCTGGCCAATCACGCCCTGATCGAATACCAGCTTTTTCACTGCCGCCAGGCTGTTACCCAGATTGGCGATCCCGACCTGCAATCCTGAAACCCAGTCGTATTTCGCACCGCCTTGCTTGATGGTTTTCCCGCGTTCTATACAGTCATCGACCAGCGCCGAACACAAAATATCCTGCGCATTCTCTTCCAGAACCGTATCGACCACGCATTCGATTTCGATGGATTTGCGGGTGTAATAACGGATTTGTTCATCCCACTGCGCAAAGACCTGATCGAAATTATCGAAATTCCCCTGCGACAAACCGCGTTCCTGCGGCAGGAAGCGGGTATGACTTTTCGCGTCGTGCCCCTGTTCAAGCGCGGCGAGCATCACGCGGGCAAAGTTGATGAAACTCATGCCGGTACAACGATAGCCCCACTTGCCGCCGACTGCCGTTTCGATGCAGCCAATGGCGGCATAATCATAAGCATCCTGTTTTTCGACGCCCAGTTTGATGAATTCTGGAATAACAATTTCATCGTTATTAAAGGCGGGCATGCCAAAACCACAGCGGATCACCTGTACGCAGGCATCAAGGAAGTCACGGCTCATTCCGGCGTGATAGCGCACGCTCAGATTCGGCTGGGTGGATCGCAATTGTCCGCAGGATTCCAGAATGGCGTATGACAGCGGATTTACCGCATCGGATGCCACGTCATTATGCAAATTCTGACCGCCGATGGTGACGTTCTGGTACAACGGGCTGCCCGCCGACGCTTTGGAATGCGTACCGGAGCGGATCTTGTTCACTTCCAGCAATTTCAGCCAGCAGCTTTGCAGCAGTTCGATGGACTGATCACGCTCCAGCGTTTGTTCCAGCTCAACGTCACGACGATAAAACGGATACAAATACTGATCCATGCGGCCAAACGACACGGAGTGGCCGTTGGATTCAATCTGCAAAATAAGCTGAATGAAGTAACACAGTTGCAGCGCCTGCCAGAAGTTTTGCGGTGGCTGATGAGCAATGACGTCGCAGTTGGCGGCGATGGTCAGTAACTCGCTACGGCGCTGCTCGCGGGTTTCCGTGGCGGCCATTTCCCGTGCCAGTTGTGAGAAACGCATGACGTGGTCGCTGACCGCTGCCAGCGTGATATCAATGGCTTTCAGCAATTGCTCTTTATGCAAATCTTCCCAGTCAGTCAGCCGAATGCGGCTGCGACGCTCGCCCACTTTACTGCTTAATCCGTCCAGACCCAGTTCCAGCAGCAGCGGGAAATTCACCGCAAGATGGGCATCGCCGGAAGTCATATTGCCTTCGGCTTTTACGATACCGCTGTCGAGCAACGCTTTCTGCTCATCGGTAAACATACCGTAGCAGCGGTCCTGCACGGTCTGCCCGCGCCACCACGGGCAGAGTTCATGCAGGATTTTTTTGTTGGCTTCGCTGACGGCAAAACCTGCGCCCGGCCGGTCAGCAAGCGCGTCAATTTCACTTTCGATCCAGCCCACGGTGTATTCCGGGAAAATCGGTGCAGCGCGCACTTCGCTGGCCTGATTACCGACGATCAGCTCGTCATGTTTGATCCAGATAGTGCGTTTGCTCAGATGTTCAGCCAGCGCCAGCGCGCGGCGTACCGCCAGCGGTTTGTCAGCATGTTGCTGATAAACCTGCGTGTAATGCTGTGCGCGCTCGGTACATACCGGTGGCTTGACGATGTGGATCAGGGCTTCTTTATGAGACCGGATACGGGCGGAAAGGGTGTTCAGATTCAGTTGGGTCATTTTTCTTATCCTCTTAACTGTGCACAAAGTCCTTTTTCTGCGGCGTATTGTTCAGCGAACGTCAGCAGGTCAGGGTCATTTAACGGCTGGCGTGGCGCCAGATAAGGTTGCCCCAGCAGGACATACTTATTGATGCCCAGCGTGTGGTACGGCAAAAAGTGAATGGCTTCGCAGCCGGTTTCATCCGCCGCAAAATCAACGATCTGGCGGATGGATGCCCGGTCAGCATTAAAATCAGGAATTAACGGCACACGGACGATGAGCTTTTGTCCGGCCGCAGCCAGACGACGGAAATTATCCTTCACTCTTTTGGCGGAACCGCCGGTCAATCGGCGGAAAGGTTCATCGGCCACATGCTTGAGATCCGCCAGCAATAAATCCAGCGCCCCCAGCGAAGGCTCAATGTATTTCCACGGCACATGCAGACAACTTTCCACGGCGGTGTGCAGCCCTTCGTGACGGCAACGTTGCAGCAGTGTCAGCGCAATTTGTGGCTGCAGGAAAGGTTCGCCGCCGGAAAGCGTCACACCGCCGCCGGTACGGGTATAAAAAGGTTTATCCCGCAGGATTTGCTGCATCAGCGCGTCAATATCCGCGTCATTTCCACACACACTCAGCGCGCCGGAGGGGCAAACCTGTTCGATCAGACAGCGATCTTCTGCCTGAAATTGTTCATGCCGAATCCCGATGCGGTCATGTTCTATGCTGACAGCATGTGGAAAAGTCTTTGCGCAGTGCTGACATCCTGCGCTGCATACACGTGAATCGAACAGCACGTCAGGTGCCGCCGAACGACTTTCCGGATTCTGGCACCAGGTACAGCTCAGGGAACAGCCTTTCAGAAAAACCACCGTCCGGATCCCCGGGCCATCATGTGTGGAATAACGCTGCACATTGAAAATCATCTCGACGCTCCCTGGTGCTAAAAATCTTCTTTCGCAATTTAATAACTTTCATTCGAAAGTGATTTTGATGATGATCAACAAACCTTCTGCTTGCTGACGTACACTCTCTGAACTTTGCATTCACTCACAAGTTTCAGGGAGAAAGTTATGGAGCTGTATCTCGATACTGCCGATGTCACTGCGGTAAAACGTTTGTCGCGCATCCTGCCGTTGCAGGGGGTCACCACGAATCCGAGCATCGTGGCGAAAGAAGGTAAATCGCTGTGGGAAGTGCTGCCTGCCTTGCGCGATGCGCTGGGGGGTAACGGTAAATTGTTCGCACAGGTGATTGCTGCCGACGCCGAACAAATGGTTGCAGAAGCGTTGTTGTTGACGCAGCGGGTGTCCGGTTTGGTCGTGAAAGTGCCGGTAAACCGTGAAGGTCTGGCGGCCATTAAAAAGCTGAAGGGCATGAATATCCCGACGCTGGGCACGGCGGTGTATGGCGCAGGTCAGGGATTACTGGCGGCACTGGCGGGGGCGGAATACGTTGCGCCTTATGTGAACCGTCTGGATGCACAGGGCGGTGACGGCATCGCGATGGTCAAAGAGTTGCAGACCTTGCTCAGCCTGCACGCGCCGCAATCGAAGGTGCTGGCCGCCAGTTTCCGAACCCCACGTCAGGCGATGGATTGCCTGCTGGCGGGATGTCAGTCAATCACCTTACCGGTGGATGTGGCCGAACAGTTACTCAATACACCTGCCGTCGAAGCGGCGATTGAAAAGTTTGATACTGACTGGCGTCAGGCGTTCGGCACTTTATCGCTGAGCTGACATTTTTGTGTGATACCCGGCCCGCACAGGCAACTGTTGCGGGCTTTTTTGTTTTTGTGTGTTAAGTATTTTCGTACAAATAATTCGAAAATGTGATTTCTCTCCGAAATTAAATATTGACGGAGTAAATTATTAAAACTACAGATCTAAAAAATAGAAACATCGTTTCAATTTATGAGTTGAATCACTTTTATCACCCTGAGAAATGGATAACGTAGCGGCATCAGGTAGTCCGTGACTTTTAAATCAGGTGAAAATTATGCACATTAAACGAGCGATAGAAAAAATCCCCGGCGGGATGATGTTGGTGCCTCTCTTCATTGGTGCGCTGTGCCATACCTTCGCGCCTGATTCGGGCAAATATTTTGGTTCCTTCACCAACGGGCTGATGACCGGCACTGTACCTATTCTGGCGGTGTGGTTCTTCTGCATGGGAGCCTCCATCAAACTCAGCGCGACCGGCACGGTGTTGCGTAAATCCGGCACGTTGGTGGTCACCAAAATCGCGGTGGCGTGGATTGTGGCGGCGATAGCATCACGGTTCATGCCGGAAAATGGTGTGGAATTCGGCTTCTTCGCCGGACTTTCCGTGCTGGCACTGGTGGCTGCAATGGACATGACCAACGGCGGCCTGTATGCCTCGGTAATGCAGCAATACGGCACGAAAGAAGAAGCGGGCGCATTTGTGCTGATGTCTCTGGAATCCGGCCCGCTGATGACTATGGTGATCCTCGGCACCGCAGGCATCGCGTCTTTTGAACCGCACGTCTTCGTTGGCGCCGTGTTGCCGTTCCTGGTCGGTTTCAGCCTGGGCAATCTCGACCCGGAACTGCGCGAATTCTTCAGCAAAGCGGTACAAACCCTGATCCCGTTCTTCGCCTTCGCACTCGGTAACACCATCAACCTGAACGTCATCGCACAAACCGGTCTGTTAGGTGTGTTGCTGGGGATGTCGGTTATCGTCATCACCGGTATTCCGCTGATCCTCGCCGACAAATTCATCGGAGGTGGCGATGGTACCGCCGGTCTCGCTGCCTCCAGTTCTGCGGGGGCCGCGGTGGCAACCCCGGTCCTGATTGCTGAAATGGTGCCGCAGTTCAAACCGATTGCCCCGGCTGCAACCGCGCTGGTTGCTACCTCGGTTATCGTCACCTCAATTCTGGTGCCGATCCTGACCGCAATGTGGTCGAGAAGAGTGAAGAACAAAGCAGTGAAAGGCAAAGTGGCGATGGATCCGCCGATGGCGAGTATCAAATAACGCCAGATTTGGATTACTCCTCCCCTTCGCAGGGGAGGAAGCAGTCCGGAATTATCCTCACAGTCCTGGCGCTTTCCACATCGATGTTGTCAGTTGCCGGTCCACCAGCCCCAGTTGATCCGCATACACTTCCTGCCAGTTGGCTTTCTGCACCAGATATTTTGCGTGGTTCGCCACATCCGGCTGATATTCCCGTTCCCAGCGCACCAGCGCTTCACCGGTGTCTGCAAGCGACGAATACACGCCTGCCGCGACACCCGCTGCAATCGCACAGCCCAGCGCGGTGGCTTCTTTGACCACCGGCACATTGACCGGAACACCCGTCACATCACTTAAAATCTGACACCATAATTTGCCCTTCGAACCGCCGCCGGAGAACACCAGCGACCTGGCGCGTACACCGGAAAATCGGGCGATCATATCCAGATTACACGCCGATACGATGGCGGCGTTTTCTTCTAACGCGCGGAACAGCACCGGTTTGTTGCATTTTTCCGGGTCGATGGACAGATTGATGAACGACGGGGCGGCGTGATACCAGTTCTTGAAATGCATCGCATCCGAGAATACCGGCGTGACGCCCCAGGCCCCCACAGGCACGCGGGCGGCCATGTCTTCCAGCAAGCTGTAAGCATCCACGCCAAGACGCTGCGCCATGGTTTTCTCTTCGGTACAGAATGCGTCACGGAACCAGCGCATGGTCAGTCCGGTAAAGAAACTGATGGATTCGGCCTGTGCCATACCGGGGATGACGTGCGGATTGACGCGGATATTCATTTCGGGGTCGGTGACCGCTTCCGGCAGGTTGACGATTTGCTGCCAGAATGTGCCGCCAAGGACGGCGGTCTGGCCGGGACGCACCAGACCCAGGCCGAGCGTGCCAAGTTGCGCGTCGCCGCCACCCATGCCGACCGGCGTTCCGGCTTTCAGTCCACAGGCATCGGCCGCGCTGGCCGTGACATAACCGAGGCGTGTACCCGTTTCAGCCACCGGAGAAAGCATATCGGCGCGCAGCCCTGCCATATCCAGCAACTCAGGTCGCCAGTTGCGGGTGGTTAAATCCAGCATGCCGGTGGTACCGGCGTTGGACGGATCCACCGCCAGTTCGCCGCTGAGCATGTAGGCCAGCCAGTCGCTGATCATGGTAATAGTGGCAGCCTGACGGTAAATATCGGGGCGGTGATGGGCCAGCCATAGCAGGCGCGGCATGGCGCTGAGGGCCAGTGTCTGACCGGAGCATTCATAGACTTCGCGTTCAAATTCGAAATCGTGGATCTCTTTTAATTCGGAAACTTCACGGCTGGCGCGGGCATCGACGTTGGCGCAGGCCCAGACAGGTTCGCCGGATTTGTCGTACAGCACGATCCCTTCGCGCATGGAACAGGCCGCCACTGCGCGGATCGCAGAAGCGGGGAGATGTGCTTCCTGCAATGCCTGACGAATACACTGACAGGCCAGTTGCCAGTTTTTTTGCAGATCAAATTCCATTGAACCGGGCACATCCGGCACCGCCAGATGGATCCATTCGGCCTGTCCGGCGGCTATCTGCTCGCCTTCGAGATTGAAAATCACCGCGCGGATACTGCCGGTACCAGCATCCAGCGCCATCAGATAGTTGCGGTCGCGGTCAGAGTTCAGGGTAGAGGTCATCGCAATGTTCTCTCGTGCCAGTTTATCGGGCACCGTGTACCTGACCGCCACGCCCCTTACACCCTGCGGGTCAGTCGAGCAGCGCCAGCATGGCTCTTGCTGTGCTCTCTTCAGTTACCAGTGCATTAATTCGTCTGCCTTTCAGCGCCGCGACGATGGCTTCAGCTTTCTCGACCCCACCTGCGACGCCTAACACGGTCGGAATGCTGGCCAGTTCGTCCGGCGCGACGGCAATCAGCTCATCGTGGATTGCCATGTTTTCTGCCAGCTCGCCGTTGCGCTGCATAAAGAAACCGAGAATGTCGCCGACTGCGCCTTTACGGCCAAACAGCAGCTGCTCACCTTCGCTGATATAACCGGAACGCAAAATAGTCGCGTCCTGTTTCTGGTTCAGCGAGCCAATGCCGACGACCGCAATATCTGCCGCGCAGGCGGCCAGCATGACATCGTGTACATTACGTTCCTGACGGAAAATAGCCGCTACGCTGGCTGATGACGCCCGCAGCGGAGCCGGAATAATGCTCACTCCGCAGGCTGCATCAAGCTGACCAATCCCGGTCATATAGGGCCCGACGCCGCCGGAAAGCGTGACCATGCGGATTTGTTGTGAGGAGATGAATCCGCTCAGATGTTGCAACGTACTCATCGCTGTTTCGCCAAAACCCACAGCCAGCAGTTGTTCCGGCCTGAGCAATGTCATCAGCATGTGTGCTGCGCCGACCCCCAGCCGTGTGCTCAGCGAGCCGTCGGCCAGCTGTGGAAGCACGCGGATCTGCTGTAAACCAAAGCGTTCGAGCAGGGTATTTTCCAGCGTCAAACAACCCTCAAAACGCGAGTTAATTTGTACGCGGATCACTCCTGACTGCCGGCCTTTTTCCAGCAGGCGTGACACTTTCAGCCGCGTCAAACCAAGCCGTTCACCAATTTCATTCTGGGTCAGGCCGTCGTGGTAATAGAACCACGCGGTGCGCGCCAGCAGTTCCTCTTCGCCCATGCTGAATTCCGGATGGTTAGTCAAATCGGAAAGCGTTGTCTTCTCATTCATAGTGAACACTTATCAAAATGTAGATCAATTGTTCGTTAACAAAATGTTGTTAACTGTGATGTGTTTTGCAAATTTCAAATGATTACTGCCTGAATCATAACGCAGAGTATATGAGTTGAACAAACTGTGATCAGCACAAAAGTTTTCCCTGCCACCTCGGTCTAGTTTTATGAACAATGTTAAATGATAAATACATTTGTTCAATTAATGTATCAAGCCAGAGGCCGGTGTATGCAGAGCAGCAAACAGTTATCAGCAGACCTGCAAACCACGAACCTGCTGTTGCAGGTCAGCGGTGTCAGTAAAAGCTTTTCCGGCGTGGCGGTGCTGAAAGACATCGATTTCAGCCTGCAAGGCGGAGAAGTCCACGCGCTGCTTGGCGGCAATGGAGCGGGTAAATCGACACTGATGAAAATCATTGCCGGTGTCGAAATAGCCGACAGCGGCACGTTACTGCTCGGCGGCGAGCCTTTACTGGCGCTGTCACCAGCAAAAGCGCACCAGGCGGGGATTTATCTGGTACCGCAGGAGCCGATGCTGTTTCCCAGCCTGACCGTGCGCGAAAACATCCTGTTCCGCCTGCCTGCACATCAGGCCGGCGAAAAAAAATTGCAGCAAACGCTGGCTGATCTGGGGTGCAATTTACCGCTGGGTGCCCTGGCCGGAACCCTGGAAGTGGCCGATCAGCAACTGGTGGAAATCCTGCGCGGTCTGATGCGCGATGCGCGGCTGCTGATCCTCGATGAACCGACCGCCTCGCTGACCCCGGCGGAATCCGCCCGCCTGTTTACACAAGTCCGTCATCTCACCGGGCAGGGCGTCGGGGTGGTATTCATCTCGCACAAACTGCCGGAAATACGTGCGATTGCCGACCGGGTCAGTGTGATGCGTGATGGCAAAATTGCGCTCAGCGGCAGGCTCGCCGAACTGGATAACGATGCGCTGATCCGCGCCATCACCCCGCATTCCCAGGACACCGCGCTGCCCGCAGAACAAAAGTTGTGGCTGGATTTACCCGGCACACGGCGCAACCCGGCAGGCAGCGAACCGGTCTTGCAGGTGCAAAACCTGACCGGTGAGGGCTTTATTAATATTTCATTCAGCGCCCGCGCCGGGGAAATCGTCGGGCTGGCAGGCGTGGTGGGGGCAGGGCGCACCGAACTGGCAGAAACCCTGTATGGCCTGCGCGACGCCCGACGTGGTCAGGTGCTTTTGCAGCAACAAGACATCAGCGGCCTGACGACCTTACAGCGGCTGAAAAAAGGGCTGGTGTATTTGCCGGAAGACCGGCAGGCATCCGGCCTGTATCTCGACGCGCCGCTGAGCTGGAACACCACCTCACTCACCTTCAACCGTCAGGGCTGGTGGCTGAACATCAAACGCGAAGCGGCGGTGCTCGAACGCTATCACCGTGCGCTCGGCATTCAATACCGCGACGGGTCACAAACTGCCCGTACGCTTTCCGGCGGTAATCAGCAAAAACTGTTGATCGCCAAATGTCTTGAGGCACAGCCCGCGGTGCTGATTGTCGATGAACCTACGCGCGGCGTGGATGTGTCCGCGCGTGCTGACATTTACCAGTTGCTGCGCGAAGTGGTGCAACAGAACGTGGCGGTGATCCTGATTTCATCTGATCTGGATGAAATTGAAGGACTGGCGGATCGGGTATTCGTTATGCATCAGGGGGAAATGAGCGGCGAATTGCAGGGCAGCGACATCAACGTCAGCAACATTATGCATATCGCATTTGGTAATCATGCCAAAACCCCCGCCACCGGAGGAACCTCATGCTAAAGCGGATACAAAACAATCGTGAACTGACCGCGCTGATGGCGATTATTGCGCTGTTTGCCTTGCTCGGTGCGATGGACCGGCAGTCGTTCAGCTTTCAGACACTGAGCATGATTTTTGGCAGCGCGCAGATCCTGATGTTGCTGGCGATGGGGGCCACCGTGGTGATGCTGACCCGCAACATCGACGTGTCGGTCGGTTCCGTTACCGGCCTGTGCGCCGTGACGCTGGGGGTTTTGCTCAACGGCGGCGTGAACCTGCCGCTGGCCTGTCTGCTGACTCTCGGCACCGGTTTACTGGCCGGAATATTTAACGGTGTGCTTGTCGCCTGGCTGCGTATTCCGGCGATTGTCGCCACGCTCGGTACGCTGGGGTTATACCGCGGGCTGATGCTGCTGATGACTGGCGGCAAATGGATTGAAGGCTTACCGGCCGGGCTGAAATCTCTGTCAGAACCGGTTTTCCTCAATGTCTCCCCGCTCGGCTGGCTGGTGATCGTCCTGCTGGCTGTGATGTTCTGGATGCTGGGTCGCACGGCGTTTGGCCGCAGTTTCTACGCTGTCGGCGACAACTTGCAGGGCGCCAGACAACTTGGCGTGGCCGTCAACCGCGTACGCATTCTGGCATTTGGCATTAACGGCATGATGGCCGCCATTGCCGGAATTGTCTTCGCTTCACAAATCGGCTTCGTGCCCAATCAGACCGGCAGCGGGCTGGAAATGAAAGCCATCGCCGCCTGCGTGCTGGGCGGCATCAGCCTGCTCGGCGGCACTGGCTCCATTCTCGGCGCGGTGCTTGGCGCGTATTTCCTGACCCAAATTGACAGCGTGCTGGTGCTGTTACGCCTTCCGGCGTGGTGGAACGATTTTATCGCCGGGCTGGTGCTGCTGGCGGTGCTGATATTTGACGGCAGATTGCGGCAGGCGCTGGAGAAAAACCTGCGGCGGCAGAAGTATTCACGCTTTCTGGCGGCCACGCCACCGCCTCAGAAGAAACCCGTTGAACGCAAATCTCAGCAACCGAAAAATACAAGCCGCCGGCTAAGTACCGGCAAAAAGAGCGGGGTAGTGTGATGAACAAACTCCAACAATATGGCTGGGAAATCGCGCTGCTGGCGTTGCTGGTCATCGAAATCTTACTGTTCGGTTTCGCCAATCCGCGCATGCTGGACGCCAGTACGCTGCTGTTCAGCACCAGTGATTTCATCACCATCGGGATTGTGGCGTTGCCACTGACACTGGTGATTGTCAGCGGCGGTATCGACATTTCCTTTGGTTCCACCATCGGACTGTGCGCCATCGCGCTCGGTGTACTGTGTCAGGCCGGTGTGCCGCTGGCACTGGCCATTATGCTTACGCTGGCACTGGGCGCTGCCTGTGGTTTGCTCAATGCGGCGCTGATTCTTTATACCGGCGTGAATCCGCTGGTCATCACACTGGGGACGCTCTACCTGTTCGGCGGCAGCGCCTTACTGCTTTCCGGGCTGGCGGGCGCGACGGGTTTTGAGGGTATCGGTAATTTCCCCGATGCGTTCACCAACTTTGCCAATCAGATTGTGCTGGGCCTGCCCATGCCGCTGGTGATCTTCCTGCTGGCGACACTGTTTTTCTGGCTGCTGATGCACCGCAGTCGCACCGGTCGCAACGTCTTCCTCATCGGTCAGAATGCCCGAGTGGCGCGTTATGGCGCATTGCCGGTCAGCCGCACGGTGTTTGCGCTCTACGGCATGACCGGGCTGGCGTCGGCCGTGGCCGCCATTCTGATGACTTCGTATTTCGGCTCGGCGCGTTCTGATCTCGGTAATGCGCTGCTGATGCCCGCTATCACCGCGGTCGTGCTGGGCGGTGCCAATATCTACGGCGGTTCAGGTTCCATTCTCGGTACAGCGCTGGCGACACTGCTGATCGGGTATCTCCAGCAGGGTTTGCAGATGGTTGGCGTCTCCAGTCAGGTTTCCAGTGCGCTGTCCGGCGCGCTGCTGATCCTGGTGGTGATTGGCCGCTCTGCCAGCCTCAACCGTGGTCTTATCCGCAGTGTTTTCCAGCGCTATCGCCGGCGCGGGTCTGCGCCTTCTCCTTCCTTGACGTCTTCTCAATAAGCCGGGGTTAATGATGAAAGCCAACACAATGAAAATCTTGTTAATTGCCAGTGCCGTGAGCCTCGCGTGTCTGAGCGCACAGGCGGCTGAACGTATCGCCTTTATCCCAAAACTGGTGGGCGTCGGTTATTTCACCAGCGGCGGCAACGGCGCAATGGCCGCCGGTAAAGCGCTGGGCGCGGACGTGACCTACGACGGTCCGACCGAGCCGAGCGTTTCCGGTCAGGTGCAGATGATCAACAACTTCGTCAATCAGGGATACAACGCGATTGTGGTGGCGGCGGTATCACCCGACGGCCTGTGTCCGGCGCTTAAACGCGCGATGCAACGCGGCGTGAAAGTGCTGACCTGGGATTCCGATACCAAACCGGAATGCCGCTCGATTTACATCAATCAGGGCACACCACAACAACTGGGTTCGATGCTGGTTGAGATGACCTCCAGCCAGGTGAAAAAAGAGAAAGCGAAAGTGGCGTTCTTCTATTCCAGCCCGACAGTGACCGACCAGAATCAGTGGGTGAAAGAGGCGAAAGCCAAAATCGCCAAAGAGCATCCGGGCTGGGAAATCGTGACTACGCAATACGGTTATAACGATGCCACTAAATCCCTGCAAACCGCCGAAGGGATCCTGAAATCTTATGGCGATCTGGATGCGATTATTGCCCCTGATGCCAACGCATTACCGGCAGCGGCTCAGGCGGCGGAAAACCTCAAACGTACCAACGTGACCATCGTCGGTTTCAGTACGCCAAACGTCATGCGCCCGTATGTCGAACGCGGCACGGTGAAACAGTTCGGTCTGTGGGACGTGGTCAGCCAGGGCAAAATTTCGGTTTATGTCGCCGATCAGTTATTGAAAAAAGGCGCGCTTAACGTGGGTGACAAACTGGATGTGCCGGACGTCGGAACGGTGGAAGTGGTGCCGAACAGCGTGCAGGGCTACCAGTATGAGGCCAAAGGTAACGGCATCGTTTTACTGCCGGAACGCGTGGTCTTCACCAAAGACAACATCGGCAAATACGATTTCTGATCAGTAAGGAGAAAAGAAAATGGCAGATCTGGACGATATCAGAGACGGCAAAAATTTCGGCATCGGCACGCCGCAGGATAATCACGCGTTCTTCCTCAAGGGCAGCGGTCAGCTTGACTGGGGAATGCAGTCGCGGCTGGCGCGGATTTTCAATCCGCAGTCTGGCCGTACGGTGATGCTGGCGTTTGACCACGGTTATTTTCAGGGGCCGACGACCGGCCTTGAACGCATCGACATCAACATTGCGCCTTTGTTTTCGCATACCGACGTGCTGATGTGTACCCGTGGCGTGCTGCGCAGCGTGGTGCCTGCGGCGGTGAACAAACCGGTGGTGATGCGGGCTTCCGGTGGTAACTCGATCCTGACTGAACTCTCTAACGAAACGGTGGCGGTGGCGATTGAAGATGCGCTGCGCCTGAATGTCGCCGCGATGGCAGCGCAGGTGTATATCGGCAGTGAATACGAACATCAGTCGATCAAAAACATTATTCAACTGGTCGATCAGGGGATGCGTTACGGCATGCCGACCATGGCGGTGACCGGCGTCGGCAAAGACATGGCGCGGGATCAGCGTTACTTCTCGCTGGCAACCCGCATTGCCGCTGAAATGGGCGCGAACATTATCAAAACCTACTATGTCGATGAAGGTTTCGAACGCGTCGCGGCGGGATGTCCGGTGCCGATAGTGATTGCTGGCGGCAAAAAATTGCCGGAACGCGAGGCGCTGGAAATGTGCTTCAAAGCCATCGATCAGGGCGCATCCGGTGTGGACATGGGGCGCAACATCTTCCAGTCCGAATCGCCGGTTGCCATGCTGAAAGCGGTGAAAGCGGTGGTGCATGAAAACGCCAGCGTGGCGCATGCTTATGAACTGTTCCTGAGTGAAAAGGGGTGAATCATGGAAGTGACACTGGTCGAAATTAATGTTCAGCCGGAAAAGGTGGATGAGTTCCTGGCGGTATTTCACGCTAACCATTTGGGCGCGGTGAAGGAACCGGGAAATCTCAGATTTGATGTGTTGCAGGACGAGGCGGTACCGACGCGCTTCTTTATCTACGAAGCCTATCAGGATAACGACGCTGTGCTGGCACACAAGAAAACACCGCACTATTTGAAATGCGTCGAGGCGCTGGAGGGGATTATGTCGGAGCCGAGGAAGAAGACGGTGTTTAAAGGGGTATATCCGTAAGGTAAAAACGGGTTTGCTCCACCTTTAGTGAGGACCATAGCGGAGCATTATTAGTCTTGGCTCCTCCCCCTGCGAAGGGGGAGGCTGGGAGGGGGTTTTAGGGGCTAACACTTAGTCAAAGCTGACTTTAACTGTCTGGTTTTTCTTTAATACCCCACCCCAACCCTCCCCTTCGCAGGGGAGGGAGCAGTCTTGTATTACATCAACCCCTCAAGCCTCACATATAACTCCCTGAACACTTCACGCCGCTCTGCATACGCAGTATGCCGTTCTGCGTCCGGCTGATGCACTTGCTCAAGTGGCAGTTCCGGCAGGAACCGCTCCAGCGGTTGCCCCGGATTCATGGCGATTTGTGCTAAACGTGCAGCACCGAGCGCCGGGCCGACATCGCCGCCGGTGCGGTATTCCAGCGTTTTACCGCTGATGTCGGCCAGCATTTGCCGCCAGTAAGGGCTGCGGGCGCCGCCGCCAATCAGCGTGATGCTGTGCGGTTTCAGACCGGTTGCGTGCAGCACGTCCATTCCGTCTGCCAGAGCAAACCCCACACCTTCAAGTACGGCGCGGGCGATATCAGCCGGGCCATGCTGATGGGTCAGGCCGAACAATACACCTTTGGCATTCGGGTTATTATGCGGGGTGCGTTCGCCGGAGAGATACGGCAGGAACCAGACCGGTGAATCTGCAGGCGGGGTCTTTTCTGCCAGACTGATCAGTTCGCCAACCGATGCGGTGCCGGTCAGTTTTGCAGCCCAGTCCAGACAAGAGGCGGCGCTGAGCATGACGGACATCAGATGCCAGGTGTCAGGCAGGGCATGGCAGAAGCTGTGTACCGCCTGTTGCGGATTACTCAGAAAACCGTCGCTTACCGCGAAATACACGCCGGACGTACCCAGAGATAGCATCGCTTGTCCGGTTTTATACAACCCGACACCGACGGCCCCGGCGGCATTATCACCGCCACCGGCAATCACCGGCACGGAATCCATGTTCCAGCGTGAGGCGAGTTCCGGCAACAGGTGTCCGGTAATCTGATTACCTTCGAAAAGCGCGGGCATCTGCTGGCGTGTCAGGCCGGTGGCATGCAGTAATTCGTCATTCCAGTCGCGCTTAGCGACATCCAGCCACAGGGTGCCAGCGGCATCAGACATATCGCTGGCGAACACGCCGGTCATCAGCCAGCGAAGATAATCTTTAGGCAGCAGGACTTTGTCGATTTTGGCAAACAGATCCGGTTCGTTTTCGCGTAGCCAGAGCAACTTCGGTGCAGTAAAACCAGGCATCATCAGGTTGCCGGTGATCTGCCGGGAATTCGGGACGTCCGTTTCCAGTTGCTGACACTGGCTGAAGCTCCGACCATCGTTCCACAAAATGGCCGGACGTAATACCTGCTGCTGTGCGTCCAGCACGGTGGCGCCATGCATCTGACCCGTCAGGCCAATCGCTTTTACGCCCTGCAGAGAGTGTTGTTGTGACAGTACGCAAACCGCACGGTCTGTTGCATCCCACCAGTCGGCAGGATTTTGCTCAGACCACAACGGATGCGGGCGGGAAAGGGTTAACGCCTCACTGTGGCTGGCGACCACCCGACCTTCTTCGCTGAGTAAAATGGCTTTCACGCCAGATGTGCCAAGATCTATTCCGAGATACATAGTTTTCCCTTATCTGTTAACCCGAATCTGTAACGATTAACGCCCTGCAATTCCGCGCGCAGCGGGCAGGGCGTCAACTTATTTTAGCCGGTTAACCAAACAGATAGCGGTTAACCAGATTCTCCAGACGCTCCTGCTGACCGCTCTGGTGCTGAGGGGACAGCGCGTTGTGTTGCGCATAGTTGCTCAGGGATTCCAGTGACATTTTGCCTTGCAGGATCTGCTGGCCCAATTCTGTGTTCCAGCCAGCGTAACGTTGGGCAACATGCTTATCCAGTTCACGGCTTTCAATCATACGGGCTGCCACTTTCAGCGCCAGCGCCATGGTGTCCATTCCACCGATATGGCCGTAGAACAGGTCATATTTATCGGTGCTCTGGCGACGAACTTTTGAGTCAAAGTTCAGGCCTCCGGTGGTGAAACCGCCCGCTTTGATGATTTCATACATCACCAACGCATTTTCTTCCACGCTGTTCGGGAACTGATCGGTGTCCCAGCCACACTGCGGGTCGCCACGGTTTGCATCGACGGAACCGAAGATACCCAGAGCAATTGCGTTAGCAATTTCATGGTGGAATGAGTGACCCGCCAGCGTGGCGTGGTTGGCCTCGATATTCACTTTGATCTCTTTTTCCAGGCCAAACTGTTTCAGGAAGCCATAGACGGAAGCAACATCATAATCATATTGATGCTTGGTCGGTTCCTGCGGTTTAGGTTCGATCAGCAGGGTGCCCTGGAAGCCAATTTTGTGTTTGTGCTCAACGACCATCTGCATGAAGCGACCCAGTTGTTCGCGTTCCTGACGAAGATCAGTATTGAGCAGGGTTTCGTAGCCTTCACGGCCGCCCCACAGCACGTAATTTTCTCCCCCCAGTTGTTTGGTGGCATTCATGGCGTGCACAACCTGCGTTGCGGCCCAGGTATAAATTTCTGGATTAGGATTGGTCGCCGCGCCTGCGCCGTAACGTGGATTGGTGAAGCAGTTAGCTGTACCCCACAACAATTTTACACCGCTGGCTTCCTGCTTTTGCGCCAGTACATCAGTCATGATGGCAAAATTATTGACGTATTCTTTAATTGATGCCCCTTCCGGCGATACGTCAACGTCATGGAAGCAATAGTAAGGCACGTTCAGCTTCTGGAAGAATTCGAAAGCGACATCCGCTTTACTTTTAGCCAGCTCCAGCGCGTCACCGGGATGTTGCCACGGGCGGTCAAAGGCGCCCACACCGAACATGTCATTACCATTCCAGCAGAAGGTGTGCCAGTAACAAGCCGCGAAACGCAGATGCTCAGCCATCGTTTTGCCGAGGATCACTTCTTCAGGGTTGTAATGACGGAATGCCAGCGGATTAGTGCTGTTAGCACCTTCGTAGCGAACTGCGTCGAGCTTGTCGAAATATGCGTGCATTGATAACTCCTTGAAAACGGGCCCAGCGGGACTGGGAGGCTGAGGCTCTATCTTCGGAGTTGACGTGACATCCCACAATTACGTTATTTCACACTCAATTTAATAGAATTATTAAGTGTGCGGCAGATCGCATAAATAACCTTTTTCCTTGTCATTTTTATTCGTCTTCCACGATATCTCGATAATAAAAGTATCTGGCTTGTGCGTATTACAATCAAACCATGATCCCCATCATAATTCCTAAAATAAACAAAAAATCGTAATGCAGTGATTAAAATCTGCAATTGCCGATTAATTACCCAGCGACAACAATCCTTGTGTCATTGCTGTACGCACTTCTCTGTATCTGCCTCTACTTATTCTTATAAAAGGTCTGACATGATGAAAATGAATAAAGTAATTCTTTCTGCCTGTGCCGCATTAGTGCTTTTTAGCCAGTCAGGGTTAGCGAAAGAAATTAAAATTGGTATGGCTATTGATGACTTACGTTTAGAGCGCTGGCAAAAAGACCGTGATATTTTTGTGGCTAAAGCCAAAACGCTGGGTGCGGATGTTTTTGTGCAATCCGCAAACGGCAATGAAGAAACACAAATGGCGCAGATTGAAAATATGATCAACCGTGGCGTCGATGTGCTGGTCATCATCCCGTATAACGGCGAAGTGCTCAGCAACGTGATCGCCGAAGCGAAGCAGGAAGGCATCAAGGTGCTGGCCTATGACCGCATGATTAACAACGCGGACATTGATTTTTATATCTCTTTCGACAATGAAAAGGTCGGGGAGCTGCAGGCACAAAGCCTGGTTGAGCGTGTGCCGCAGGGGAATTATTTCCTGATGGGCGGCTCGCCGGTGGATAACAACGCTAAGCTGTTCCGCGCAGGACAAATGAAAGTGCTGAACCCGCTGATCAAAGACGGGAAGATTAAAGTTGTGGGAGATCAGTGGGCCGATGGCTGGTTGCCGGAAAACGCCCTGAAAATTATGGAAAATGCCCTGACGGCCAACAACAATAAAATTGATGCCGTGGTGGCGTCTAACGATGCGACGGCCGGTGGTGCAGTACAGGCTCTGTCAGCGCAAGGGCTGGCAGGGAAAGTGGCGATCTCGGGTCAGGATGCCGATCTCGCGGCGATCAAACGTATCGAAGCCGGTACTCAAACCATGACCGTTTATAAACCGATTACCAAACTGGCCAATGACGCTGCCGAAATCGCGGTGCAGTTAGGCAAAGGGGAAACCCCGAAATCCAATGCCACATTAAATAATGGCAAAAAAGACGTGCCGTCTTATTTATTAACACCGATCCCGGTGGATAAAAATAATATTGAAAGCACCGTGGTGGCCGACGGATTCCACAAAAAATCAGACCTTTAATTTTTCAATATTTTCTATAGAAACAACACTTCCCCCCGGAAGTGTTGTTTCTGCTGGAGGTGAAAGTGCCAGAACAATATGAAAAATTACCGTTGCTGGATATGCGCAATATCACCAAGCGGTTTGGTGCAGTAAAAGCCGTTGATAATATTAGTCTGACGTTATCTGCGGGTGAAGTGCTATCGCTGTGTGGCGAAAATGGATCGGGTAAATCCACGTTAATGAAAGTGTTGTGCGGTATTTATCCGCAAGGAACGTTTGAAGGTGAAATTTATTTTTCAGGAGAACGTCTTACTGCGAAAGGTATCCGTGATACCGAGCAAAAAGGGATCGCCATTATTCATCAGGAACTTGCGCTGGTTAAGCAACTGAGTGTGCTGGAAAACATGTTTCTGGGTAATGAATGGGGCAGTTATGGGCTGCTGGATACCGACAAAATGTATCTGCGTTGTCAGCGCATGCTGGCGCAGGTCAAACTCAATATTGATCCGCATACGCTGGTCGGGGAACTGGGGCTCGGGCAGCGGCAACTGGTTGAAATTGCCAAAGCGCTGAACAAGCAGGTCCGTTTGCTGGTGCTGGACGAACCGACGGCATCATTGACCGAAAGTGAAACCGCGATTTTGCTCGATATCATTCGTGACCTGCGCCATCACGACATCGCCTGTATTTATATTTCCCACAAACTCAATGAAGTCAAAGCCATATCGGACAAACTGTGCGTGATCCGCGATGGTCGTCATATCGCCACCTGCAATGCCGCCGGAACGTCGGAGAAAGAAATTATCGCCATGATGGTGGGGCGTGAACTGACGGAACTCTTTCCGCCGCGTGAACGCCAGATCGGTAAGGAAATATTAAGGGTGGAAAATCTTACTGCCTGGCATCCGGTTAACCGGCATATCAAACGGGTGGATAACGCCGGTTTTACGTTGCGTGAGGGCGAGGTGCTGGGTGTCGCCGGACTGGTGGGGGCCGGAAGAACCGAAATGATGGAGTGTTTATTTGGTGTTTATCCGGGACGCTGGTCTGGCGATATCTGGCTGCAAGGCGAGAAAGTGCAGATCACCGATTGCCGCGATGCCATGCGGCGCGGGCTGGCGATGGTGCCTGAAGACCGTAAACGTGACGGCATCGTGCCGGTTATGGCCGTTGGCAGCAACATTACACTGGCGGCGTTAAGCCAGTTCAGCGCTGGCGGTGTTCTGCGCGAAGCCGAAGAACAGCACAGCATCAGTGAGTCAGTGAAACAACTCAAAATCAAAACCTCTTCTCCCGAACTGGCTATCGGGCGTCTCAGCGGTGGCAATCAGCAAAAAGCCATTCTGGCACGGTGCCTGCTGCTAAAACCTAAAATCCTCATTCTTGATGAACCGACGCGCGGGATCGACGTCGGGGCAAAACATGAAATCTACAAACTGATCGGCCAGCTGGCGGCGCAGGGCATGGCAATTATCGTCATCTCATCAGAGTTACCCGAAGTGCTGGGACTCAGCGACCGCGTGGTAGTCATGCATCTCGGACAGGTCAAAGCCTGTCTGGATAACAATAATTTAAGTCAGGAACAGGTCATGGAAGCCGCATTGAGGAGTGAATCTTATGTCTAAATTTCCCCAACCAGGAACCCCGTCTGCGCCTGCAACTCAGGGTGGGGCCGACGCGTTATTTTCGATGCAGAAACTGAAGAGTATTAACCTGCAGGTGTTCGTCATGCTGGCGGCCATTGCGGTGATTATTGTCTTCTTTAGCGTCACCACTGACGGCGCGTATATCAGCGCACGTAACGTGTCCAACCTGCTGCGTCAGACCGCCATCACCGGCATTCTGGCTGTAGGCATGGTCTTTGTGATCATCTCAGCGGAGATCGACTTGTCCGTCGGTTCCATGATGGGGTTACTGGGTGGAGCGGCGGCGATTTTCGATGTCTGGCTCGGCTGGCCTTTGCCGCTCACCATTGTGGTGACCCTGGCATTAGGGCTGCTGTTGGGCGCATGGAATGGCTGGTGGGTAGCATATCGTAAAGTCCCGTCATTCATTGTCACACTGGCCGGAATGCTGGCGTTTCGCGGCATCCTGATTGGTATCACCAGCGGCACCACGGTATCACCGACGACACCTGCAATGTCGTTAATAGGTCAGAGTTATCTGCCGGATTCTTTCGGTTTTGGTATTGGTGCGATTGCGCTGGCCCTGTTTATTGGCTGGCAGTGGCGCAGGCGCAAACAGCGGGCGGTGCTGGGTTTGCCGCTGACCGCAGCAAAAAGTGATGTGACCCGCCAGGCACTCACTGCGGTTATCGCGCTGGGCGCTATTTACCTGCTCAACGATTATCGCGGCGTGCCGACGCCGGTGTTGATTCTGGTGGCGCTGATGTTGGGTGGCATGTTTATGGCCTCCCGCACCGCATTTGGCCGTCGTATTTACGCTATTGGCGGCAACATTGAAGCGGCGCGGTTATCCGGTGTTAATGTCGAGCGCAGCAAGCTGGCGGTGTTTGCGATAAACGGTCTGATGGTAGCGATTGCCGGTTTGATCCTCAGTTCGCGGTTGGGGGCAGGTTCGCCTTCGGCGGGGAATATCGCGGAACTGGATGCCATTGCAGCCTGCGTTATTGGCGGAACGAGCCTGGCGGGTGGTGTCGGCAGCGTAGCCGGTGCGGTTATGGGGGCTTTCATTATGGCTTCGCTGGATAACGGCATGAGCATGCTGGATGTACCAACGTTCTGGCAGTACATCGTTAAAGGCGGGATTTTACTGCTGGCGGTCTGGATGGATTCGGCGACCAAACGACGTGCATAAAGTCAGCAGAGATGGCAGTGATGACGGGCGGTCACTTAGGAAAGTCTGAGCAACCTCACAAATTCACTAAGCTAAATCTACGTAAGCCATGGCGTTGTGCTATTGACCAACCCAATCAGCCTCATTCATGAGTACAAATGAATGAGGCTTTAGTCTATGAGAAAACCGGTGAGAGACAGGCATGTTTGAAAAACGTTATCGGATCACGTTGTTATTTAACGCCAACAAAGTCTATGACCGTCAGGTCGTCGAAGGCGTGGGTGAATACCTTCAGGCCTCACAAAGCGACTGGGATATCTTCATTGAGGAGGATTTCCGCTGTCGCATAGACAACATTAAAGACTGGCTTGGTGATGGTGTGATCGCCGATTTTGATGACCGTGAAATTGAAACGTTGCTTGAAGGTCTCAATGTGCCGATTGTCGGGGTGGGCGGGTCTTATCATCAGGAAGAAGATTATCCGCCGGTGCATTATATCGCTACCGACAACTACGCACTGGTTGAAGCGGCCTTTATGCACCTGAAAGAGAAGGGGATTAACCGCTTCGCGTTTTACGGTTTGCCTGATGCCGGGGGAAAGCGCTGGGCGCAGGAACGCGAGCACGCGTTCAGAAAACTGGTGTCTGCTGAACAGTATCAGGGTGTGGTCTATCAGGGGATGGAGACAGCACCGGAAAACTGGCAACACGCTCAGAACCGGCTGGCGGACTGGATCCAGACACTGCCGCAGCAAACTGGCATTATTGCGGTTACCGACGCCCGCGCACGTCATCTGTTGCAGGTGTGCGAGCATCTGAATATTCCTGTACCAGAAAAGCTTAGCGTCATTGGTATCGATAATGAGGAACTGACGCGCTACCTGTCGCGTGTCGCCTTGTCATCCGTAGTACAGGGCACGCGCCAGATGGGCTATCGCGCCGCGAAACTTCTGCATCAGTTGCTGGATCAGCGTGATTTACCGTTACAGCGTATTCTGGTACCGCCGGTAAAAGTGGTAGAACGCCGCTCAACGGATTTCCGATCACTGCGTGATCCGGCCGTCATTCAGGCGATGCATTACATCCGTTACCATGCATGCAAAGGGATTAAGGTTGAACAGGTTCTCGATGCCATCGGCATGTCGCGTTCTAATCTTGAGAAACGGTTTAAGGATGAAACCGGACAGACGATTCACGGCGTGATCCACGAAGAAAAACTCGACCGCGCCCGCAACCTGCTGGCCGCTACCTCGATTTCCATCAATGAGATCTCGCAGATGTGCGGATATCCGTCGCTGCAATATTTCTATTCGGTATTCAAAAAAGGCTATGAAATGACCCCTAAAGAGTACCGCAGCATTCATGGCGATAGCGTGTATCAGGATGTCTGAAAGCCGCATAAAAAAATGCCCCGTTCAGTGACGAACGGGGCATGAACACATCGATACCAGAGAATAAATTACAGTGTTATCACCACCGGACCTGCACCGGCAGCCGGGGTCAGCAATATCCCCAGCGCCCCTTCTTTCTGCGCAGCACCGCTCACTTCCCTGACCGATTTCTGATTGCGCAGGCACAGTGTCCAGCCTGATGCCTGGCCTTCCCGGGTTACTGTAATTACGCCATCCCGCCGTTCGGCTTTCAGGATGAAGACGGTTCTCCCGCTCAGATCGGTGATCACGCTTTCTGCCACCGCGCCGTCTTCCAGCTCGAACAGATGGAATTCAGGCTGCTGGCTGTAATCATAATCCGGCTTCTGATTATTACTGCCAAGCGCCAGCAAGGTATTCGGACGAACATATAACGGCAGGCTGTCGAAGCCATGCTGCTGACGATGCCAGCGCGAACCTTCGGCCACGTCGTTGCTCAGAAGGTGCGTCCAGCGGCCTTCTGGCAGATAGAAATTGACATCGCCTTCTTCGCTGAAAACGGGGGCGACCAGCAGATCATCACCAAGCATATATTGGCGGTCAAGATAATCGCATGCCGGATCGTCAGGGAACTCCAGCACCATGGCGCGCATCACCGGTGTTCCGTGGCTGGCAGCCTGGGCTGAAGCGGGGTAGAGATACGGCATCAGGCGGCATTTTAGCTGCGTGAACTGGCGCACCACATCGCAGGCTTCATCGTCATACACCCACGGCACCCGATAGGATTTGCTGCCATGCAGGCGGCTGTGGCTTGAGAGCAGGCCGAACGCGCACCAGCGTTTGTAGATGTGCGCCGGTGCAGTATTTTCGAAACCGCCAATGTCGTGGCTCCAGAAACCAAAGCCGGATAATCCGATGGATAACCCGCCACGCAGGCTTTCAGCCATCGACTCGTAAGTGGCGTAGCAGTCACCGCCCCAGTGAACCGGGAATTGCTGCGCCCCCACCGAGGCGGAACGGGCGAACAGCACGGCTTCGTCTGCGCCGAGTTTATCCTGCAACGTTTCGTATACCAGTTTGTTGTACACAAACGCGTAATGATTATGCATTTTTTGCGGGTCACTGCCGTCGTGCCAGACGACGTCGGTTGGGATACGTTCGCCGAAGTCGGTTTTGAAGCAATCGACGCCCATATCCACCAGACGTTTCAGATGGCCCGCGTACCATTCAGCGGCCTGCGGATGAGTGAAATCCACGATGCCCATACCAGCCTGCCATTTATCCCACTGCCAGACACGGCCGTCAGGGCGTTTGAGCAGATAACCTTTTTCTTTACCTTCACGGAAAAGCGGTGATTTCTGGCCGATGTACGGGTTGATCCACACACAAATTTTCAGACCGCGCGCTTTCAGGCGCTGCAACATACCCTGAGGATCAGGGAAAGTTTGCGGATCCCATTCAAAATCACACCACTGGAAAGCTTTCATCCAAAAGCAGTCGAAGTGGAAAACATGCAGTGGCAATTCACGTTCCGCCATGCCGTCAATAAAGCTGTTGACGGTCGCTTCATCATAGTTGGTGGTAAACGAGGTGGTCAGCCACAGGCCAAACGACCAGGCGGGTGGCAGTGCAGGGCGGCCGGTCAGACGGGTATAACGATCGAGCACTTTTTTCGGCGTCGGGCCATCGATAACGAAATACTCGAGATATTCGCCTTCCACGCTGAATTGCACTTTGGAGACTTTTTCTGAGCCGACTTCAAAAGACACACATTCAGGATGATTTACCAGCACGCCGTAGCCGCGGTTTGTCAGGTAGAACGGAATGTTTTTGTAAGACTGCTCAGTGCTGGTGCCGCCATCGCGGTTCCAGGTTTCGACAGTCTGGCCATTTTTGACCAGCGCGGTGAAACGCTCACCCAGACCATAAACCGTTTCGCCAACGCCCAGATCCAGGCGTTCCATCATGTAGGTTTTATGCGAGTTCGCATCCTGAACATAGCCATTAGATTTCGCGACACTGCCGGTGATCCGGCGGCCATGGCGCAGGAAGTCCAGCGTCCAGTTATTACCTTTGGTGACGCGAACACTCAGATCACCGCTGTGCAGCGCGGCGAATTCATCGTTGTCTTCAAAGCGCAGTTCGGGGGTGTCGGTTTGCATTAACGGATAATGCGGGCCTTTATCCATTTCGCCATCAAAATGAGTAATACGTACACCCATCACGCCGGTCTGCGGCGAGAAGAAACGCAGCGTAAACAGTGGCGAGTCCAGTTGGCTGGCGCGTTCCGAGGCATCTTTCGGCGCAGCATAAATCACCATCTCATTACCGGAGCGTTGTACTTCAAACACCTGAAGCGGGTGTGTGAGTGACAATCCTTCCTGGATCAACCAGTTACCATCACTGATCTTCATAATGTCTCTTCCTTTTAAACTTCATCCAATTTATTTCATAAATTCTTGCTGATTGCGGCGGATGCCTTGTGCGACTTCATCAAGAATGCGGCGTAGCAGCGGGGTACGAAGAATGTAATAGCGTTTACAGATGATGGCGCTCAACAGGTAGCAAACTGCCGGAACCAGGGTGAACAGCGCGATAATGCTGGTCATGGTGGCTGCATTTTGGGTGGCGGCACCGGACTGATAACCAGCACCGGCCAGCATCCAGCCGATCATCGCACCGGCCAGGGCCAGACCGAGTTTCAGAACAAACAGGGTACCGGCGAAGCTGATACCGGTCAGGCGTTTGCCATCGTTCCATTCACCGTAATCTACGGTGTCGGACATCATTACCCACTGAATTGGCGTGACCAACTGATGCAGAACGCCGATAACGAAGATGAAGATAAACATCAGCACGCTGCCGTTCACCGGCAGGAAGAACATGCCGAGGCTCAGAACCGCCAGAATGGCGTTGGTCCACCAGAAAACACTGACCTTACATTTCCAGTCGGTCAGCGGTTTTGCCAGCGCACTGCCTAACAGGTTACCGACGGAATAGACGCCAAGGAACCAGGCGAACAGCACCGGATTGCCGAGAATGTACGTCACGTAATACATCATGGCGCCGCCGCGAACCGCGACCGCAATGATGTTGAGGATGGTCAGCAGGCCGACAATACGCCACTGGTCGTTGTGCCAGATATCACGCAAATCTTCGCGCATGGTGCCGGTCGGTTTGCCCGGATCGATACGTTCTTTGGTGGTGGCAAAACAAATCGCCAGCATCACGGCCGCGACAATCGCCAGCACCGCAATCCCGCCCTGATAACCGAGCGCCTGATTTTCTCCGCCGATCAGTTTAACCAGCGGCATCATCAGCACGGTACTTAACATGCCGCCAGCAGTGGCCAGCACGAAGCGATAGGATTGCAGTGAAATACGTTGCGTCGGGTTAGAGGTAATCACACCGCCAAGGGCGCAGTAAGGAATGTTGACCACGGTATACATCAGCGTCAGCAGGGTATAAGTGATAGCGGCGTAAATCATTTTGCCGGTCATGCTCAGCTCTGGCGTGGTGTAAGTGAATACGCAGACGATGCCGAAAGGAATGGCGCCAAACAGCACATAAGGGCGGAATTTCCCCCAGCGCGTTCGGGTGCGGTCTGCCAGTAATCCCATGCAGGGGTCTGAGATCGCGTCCAGTGCGCGGGCCAGCAGGAACATCGTACCGACATAACCCGCAGGAATGCCGAAAATATCGGTATAGAAAAACATCATGTAGAGCATGACGTTATCGAAAATGATATGACTGGCGGCGTCGCCTAATCCGTATCCAATCTTTTCCTTGACCGAAAGGATTTCTGTACTCATTGCTTCAATGTCCATATGAAAAGGGTGAGTACGTTTTTAACGGTTGGCGGGGGCCTGAGGCTATTGAGATTTTTGTTTCTGAAATTATGTTTCTTTATTTCTGTGATCGCACAGCGCAAACGGAGGAAAGTTGAGCGGGAAAAGTGTGGAGGAAGAGCCTGATACGGGGCGGATACATGCGGAAAAAACCTCCCGTTTCCGGGAGGCTCCGATGTTTATTTTTTATATTTTGCTTCCAGCGTCGCAAACCACGGTGCGGTGAAATCTTCAGATTTACCCCAGCCAGGAATGATTTTGCTCAGACCGGTCACGTTGATGCCGTCCGGTTGGCTGAGAAGCAGAGATTGCGGAATGGTCTGTGCCGGGAATTCATAGGTTGCAGGGGTTTTCTCACCGGCAATTTTAAGCGCCACAATTCGCAGGTTAACCGCGCCAATCAGCTGTGTATCCACTGCAGCGGTCATCTGCCACGGGCTGCCTTTTTCGCGCATCAGTTGTAAATCCTGATTCGATACATCAATGCTGTAGAGTTTGATCTCGGTACGGCCATTTTCTTTCAGTGCTTTATACGCGCCCTGACTGAAGGCGTCCCATGCGCCCCAGATGGCATCAATCTGACCTTTCGGGTATTTCGCGAGAATTGCACCGACTTTGTTAGCTGTGTCGCCCTGCACGTCAGAAGACACTGCGCCGATCGATTCCAGCTGATGAATGCCCGGATTCTCTTTCAAAATAGCTTCGTAGGTTTTCTGGCGTCGTTCCATTGGCGGGAAACCGGCTACCCACAGTTTGACGATATTAGCCTTACCGTTGAAGTCTTTCACCAGCTGACCGACAGACGCTTTCGCCAGTGAGGCATCGTCCTGACGGGTGACGGTCACGCCTGGAATGTTTTCCGGCACCTCGGTATCAAATGCGGAAACCGCAATACCCGCTGCCGCAATGCGTTTTGCCAGCGCTTCGGAATACGGGCCGCGTCCCTGGGACAGGATAATGCCGTCGTATTTCTGGCTGATGGCCTGATTCACGAAATCCTGAAATTTGGCGTCATCGCCATTACTCAGAAAGGTATCCACTTTAAAGCCAAGTGCGCGGCCTTGTTTAATGGCACCGGCCAGGAACTGCGTGGTGTTATCGTCGGAGCCAAGATTACGGATAACTGCGATGCGCACGGGACCGTTGTGCTGGGCGATAGCCGCCGGAACGGGCGCAGGTGTTTCACCGGCAGCGAAGGCCGGTACAGTGGAAAACAGGCTTAATGCCAGCAGGGATGCGGATATTTTTTTCATTATTGAACAGCTCCGTCGGACGCGATGTTTTTTCTGGTGTTTTTTTTGGTAAATCCGGGAAGGCAATGCGGCTTTCCAGATTGAGGATGTACAGAAGTCTGTCTGTCTGGACGTCTATTCTGTCGGAGCAGTTTACCGGTATGTTACGAAAGAAGGAATGCTTTGTTGTTATTATATTTAACAGTGTTGTTATTCCTGTGGGTTATAGCGGATGCGCAGCCTCTGAGCAAAATCAGGCACATGGCCTAAACTGAATTTTTGTCTGCGATTTTTACATTGATTGTTCATTCCTCTAATACAGCCTCCGGGAGAAGCCTTATGCCATTTTCTTTCCGCGACACCTTATTGCCTGCTTTTGCGCTGGTGATGTTAACCACCAACGTCTCTGCTGCGCCGAAATCCCCCGTCCCGCCGCCACTTGTCAGCGCGCAGGTCACTGAACTGGCAAAAGGGCTGGATCACCCGTGGTCACTGGCTTTTTTGCCTGATAATCAAGGGGCGCTGATTACCGAACGCAGCGGGCAACTGCGACTTTGGAAGCAGGACGTTGGATTATCCGCACCGCTGAAAGGTGTACCGGCCGTGTGGGTCGCCGGGCAGGCCGGTTTGTGGGATGTCCGTTTGTCGCCAGATTTTGCCAGTAACCGCCGGGTGTATCTCACCTTTGCGCAGCCGGGTGAAAAAGGTGAACCGCATGCTGCGCTGGGCTATGGCACGTTGACGGCGGACAATAAAATCCTGACGAATTTTAAGGTCATTTTCGTACAGCAACCGGCGTTGCAAAGCGGTATTAATCTCGGCGGGCGCATCGCCTTCGATCAGAAGGGAAATATTTTCCTGACGACCGGTGACAATAATCAGCGCATCAACGCCCAGCATCTGAATCAGTTGCAGGGCAAGATTTTGCGTCTGACACCGGAAGGCGGCGTGCCGCAGGATAATCCGTTTGTTCAGGACAAAAGTGCGAAGCCGGAAATCTGGACTTTCGGCAACCGTAATCCGCAGGGACTGGCAGTTAATCCGTGGAGCGGGGTGTTGTGGGAAACCGAACACGGTCCGCGTGGCGGCGATGAAGTGAATCTGCTGAAAGCGGGTAAAAACTACGGCTGGCCGCTGGCAACCTTCGGGATTAACTATTCCGGGCAGCCGATCCCCGAAGCCAAAGGCACCACATTAGCGGGGGCGGAAGATCCGATTTATTACTGGGAAGTTTCACCGGCATTAAGCGGCATGGCGTTCTATAACGTGCAAAAATTCCCGCAATGGAAAAACTCGCTGTTTATCGGTGCGCTGGCAGGAGAATCGCTGATCCGCCTGACGCTCGACGGCGAAAAAGTCACGCATGAAGAGCGTTTACTCAGTGACCGTAAGGAACGGATCCGCGAAGTGCAGGTGGGTGCAGACGGATTTGTGTATGTGCTGACCGACGATCGCGATGGCAAGTTGCTGAAGGTGGCACCGCAGGGTTAAGTCCTGAAGGGTTAACTCAATAAAAAGGCGGGCTATTTCAGCCCGCCTCAGTTTCAGTCAGCGCAATCAGCGTTGCGTTCTTTGCGCCTTGAACAGGGCCCAGACGCTGAGCAACCCGACCATCATCAGGTAGTAGCCCGGTGCCAGACTGCTGCCGGTGGCGGAAATCAGCAATGTACAGATGAATGGCGCGAAGCCACCAAACACGGTTACGGCGACGTTGTAGCTGATCGCCATCCCGCTGGCGCGGGTGGTGATCGGGAACAGGTCAGCCATCATCGACGGCACGGTGGAGAAATACACCGATTTCAGTAGTGCCAGCCAGCTTATCAGCAACAACAAGGACATCGCCGAAGTGTGTTGCAGCATCAGCCAGAATGCCGGATACACGGTCAGCAACAGCAGAATAAGCGATCCCCACATCAGCGGCAGACGGCCAATTTTCTCCGCCCACAGGCCCATAACGGGCGTTACTACCGTCAGGATAATCCCGGCTGCCAGTGTGGCGCTGAACCCCGCCGAAGCAGGCAGATGCAGTGTTTTGGTGGCATATGTCGGTACGTAGTTCAGCATATAGTTGATGGCAGTAGACACCACCATCAGGCCAATCGCGGTAAAGAACAGGCCTTTTTGCGCACGCACGATTTCTTTCAGTGGAGACGCGGTTTTCTCGGCCTTGCTGAAACTTTCCGATTCCCGGATATGACGGCGGATGTATAAACCGACCGGCCCGATCAGCAGCCCGAAGATAAACGGAATACGCCATCCCCAGTCCTGCAGTTGTGTTTCACTCAGCACTGCCGATAAGCCCAGCCCGAATGCCGATGCCAGCAGCGTACTCGCACCCTGTGTCGCGAACTGCCAGCTGGCGATAAACGCTTTGCGTTCCGGGAAGTGTTCGACCAGAAAGGCCGTCGAACTGCCGAATTCACCGCCTGCCGAGAAGCCCTGAATCAGACGAGCTGCCAGGATTAACAACGGAGCCGCCATGCCGATGGTTCCGTAAGACGGCGTGATAACGATAATCAGGCCGCCGATCATCATCAGGCTGATGGACAGCAACAGTGAGGCTTTGCGTCCGTGTTTGTCGGCATACGCACCCAGCACAACCGCGCCGAGCGGGCGGATCAGGAATGACACGCCGAAACTGCCAAACGTCAGTAACAGGGAAACGGTCGGATCGGATGTCGGAAAATAGGCGTGAGCAATGTAGCTGGCGAAAAAACCGTAAATCGCGATATCAAACCATTCCAGCGCGTTACCGATACAGGTCGCAAAGAGGGTTTTCATCAGGTTTGGCTTTTCTGTCGCGTTGCCGGTTGTATGGGATGACGCCGTTAACTGGCTCATTTGGCACCTCCGGCGTGATCAATATGCTGAGCGAGCAGGGCGGTACCATGCTCGCCGAAATCCCATAACAGACGGGTCATGATCGCCAGCCCCTCGCGGGCGACGGAAATCAACATGTGCTCGTTGACGCCATGCTGACCGCAGGCCGGATACGAATGCGGAACCCACAACGTCGGCAGGCCGAGAATATCGGCAAAAACGTCATTGGGCAGTGAACCGCCGAGGTTCGGTAGCAGCGCCGGTTTTTTGCCGGTAGTTTGCTGCATGATGTTCAGCGCCCAGCCGACCAGCGGGTCGGTCGGGTCGAAACGGGTGGCCGGTGAACCGCGCATAAATTCCACTTCAACCTGTGGGAAACCCTGTGCATCAAGATGGTCACGCACGTGTTTCGCCAGGTTTTGCCAGTCAGTGCCGACCACAAACCGTAGCTGACACACTGCCGTGGCGTTGCCGGGAATCGCGTTCATCGGGCGCTGCGGATTACCGGTCAGGAATGACAGCACTTCCAGCGTATTCCAGGCATACAAACGCTCGGCTGGCGTCAGACCGGCTTCTCCCCAGTCCGGGTCGATCTGCGGATCACTTTCGCCGCCACCGACGTCAACATCACGGAGAATGTCTCGCACTGCCTCACTGACTGCCGGCGGTTTAAGCGCTTCCACCTGCAACTGACCCTGCTGACTGACCAGCGAGGCCAGCGCATTGGCCAGCTGAATGCCGGGATTGGTCAGCAGACCGCCCCAGTTGCCGGAGTGATAGGCGTTGTCGCGGGCATTGATGGTCAGACGGAAATTGACCGCACCCCGCGAGCCGAGGAACAGCGTCGGGCGCACAGCACTCAGGCGCGGGCCGTCGGAGGCCAGGAAAATGTCGGCGCTGAGTTGGTCGTGATAATCGCGGCACAGTTCGGCCAGCCCCGGCGAGCTGATTTCTTCACCCATTTCGAACAACAGTTTGCAGTTAAAGCCGAGACGGCCACCACGTGCTTTGAAGATTTGTTCCAGCGCCGCAATATTAACGCTGTGCTGGCCTTTGTTGTCGGCGCTGCCGCGTCCGTACCAGCGGTCACCTTCTTCTTTCAGCGTCCATGGCGACAAATCACTGCGCCAGTTTTCATCGTCGCCGAACACCACGTCGCCGTGGCCATAGCTCAGTATGGTGGGCAATTCGCTGTCTTCAATGCGCGTAGCAATCAGGAAAGGACGGTTGGCAGCATGAGGATTTTCCACGCTGAGCAGGCTGAAACCCATCGCCGAAAGTGCCGGTTTAATCTCTTCATCGAGATAACGTGCCAGTTCAGCGTCTCGCTGATTGCTCTGGCTTTCGGTGGCAATAGCCACCCTGCGTGCCAGTGTTCTTTTGTATTCACCCTGATCGAACCAGGCTAATGCCTGTTCAACGATATTTTCCGCTGTCATGAATAACCTGCTTTTTAATGTTTTGAGGATTTATTGTTGGTTTTTTTAGCAGTTTCACTCTACGCGCGGCGCAAGCGTTGCCACAATAATAATAATTGCAACTTAGCGTTGCTTTTATTGTAATGCTTGTCTGCACAGTTATGAGGCAATACGGCCATGCAAAGTACGGAAATTCGCTACTTCCTGGTAGTGGCAAACACCGGTTCGCTGAGTGCGGCGAGTAAGCAATTATTTGTCGCAGTGTCTGCCATCAGTCGCCAGATCCAGCGCCTCGAAGAACGTATCGGTGCGCCGCTTTTTGAGCGTCATGCCCGCGGCATGGTGCTGAATGATGCCGGACAAATTCTGGAAAACCATGTGCGCAAAAGCATGATGGACATGGAACACGCCATGGCAGAAATCCAGGGGCTGAACGCGGTACGCCGCACGGTGATCCGCATGGCCTGCACCGACGGGCTGGCGTTTGATTTGCTGCCGCAGCTGTTTTCACAGTTCCGGCTGAACAATCCGGGTGTGATGTTTTATCTCAACGTCGGCACGGCGGTTGAAGTGTCGGAGATGATCCACAACGGCGAAGTGGAACTGGCGTTGCAGTTCAGTCTGGCGGCGGAGCGCGGTGTGGATATTCTGGCGTCTTTTCCCGCGCCGGTGCGCATGGTGATGCGTCCGGATCATCCGCTGGCGGAATCTGAGGTGCTGCTGACGGATTTGCACCCGTACCCGCTGGCGATGAACGAGCAGGGCAGCACCATCCGCCAGTTGTTTGATTTGTCCTGCCGGATGAGCGGCATTTTTCTTGAGCCTGCGGTGAGTTGTAACCGTTTCTCGACGTTGTACGATTTTATGGTGCAGACACCGGGCGCGATTGCGGCATGCAGCCATTTTTCCATTATGTACAAAGCGCGCCGCGACAATTTGCGGGTGAAACCGGTGAATATTGAACAACTGAGTCAGCGTACGTTGCAGTTGCAGTCACCGGCAGGCAAGCGGCGTCCGGCGGCACTGAGTCAGTTCATCGATTTTATTCGTGATGAACTGACGCGTGAAAACGAGAATTTTATTCGTGATTTCCGGCTGTAGCCGTCAGCATGCGTCTTGTTGCCGATGCGCGTAGCGTGACCAGTGCAGGTTGTGCCAGCCTTTTGCAGCAGCGAGCTTTTGCAGGGGCTCGCTGGCATTAATGACCGTAGCGACATCGGCAAACTCCAGCAAAGGCTGATCATAAAGCGTATGGCTGTAGGCGAAAATTTGCTGATAGAACGTCGGCTCGCGATTCTCCAGCCACAGTTTTAAGCGCTCAAGACGCCCCTCATGAAAGGTCAGTTTACCTTCGACCCTGCCGCTGAAACGCTGGTTAACGATACCGGCTTGCAGCCCGAGTCCGGCATTCGCACCCAGACGTCGGGCGACCGGCATGACCAGATGGTCGCCCGATGCGGAGATAATCAGGATTTCATCCCCGCGCATACGGTGCCAGTCGAGCCGTTCACGCGCCTGCGGATAAACCCGTGGCATGATATCCCGATGGATAAACCGCTGAACCCAGTTCGCCACAGTGGCACAGTTCAGGCCGCTCATGGGCTGTAACGTCTGAGAAAGATAGCGGCGGTAACGCTCGGTGGTTTGCGGGCAAATAACACCGCTGGCCGGAGTATTGTGCTGATGAACGACATTCAGCCGGTAATGACTGAGTTCATCGCGGGGGGCGTAGCCCTGCGAAACCAGCCAGTGCAACCACAGATTGTGGCTGTCATCGCAAATCAGCGTGTGGTCGAGTTCAAATATTGCGAGATCCATGGGGCGGATTCCCTCATCTGAAAGCCTTCATTCAGCGTAGCGCAATTTCAAATATTGAGTGTTTTGTGAACAACATTGTCACGCGATCTTCATCAGGCGTGAAAGCGAGTCCACAGGCTTATCAGCAACCATGCTGCCAGTGACCAGCAGACCACGGCGCCAAACAGGGCGTAGGGGAGTTTCATCGAGCCGATGAAGAAATAGAGAGAAATCAGATACACCATGTAAGGGATAACGGCCCACAGTCCGAAAATAATGGTGGTGCGCAGGGCTTCAATGCTGCGTTCGGTGCCGACGATATAATGGGCAATCAGTGCAAAAGTGGGGAACAGCGGAACCAGTCCGGCAATGTAATAATTGCGGGTTTTAGACAACACGCCGATCAGAATCACAACCAGTGCGCCAATCAGCGCTTTTACCACCAGACCTGTCATTGATGCCCCTGCGCCTGTTCACTCGCATTGATTTCTGTGGTGAATAAGCCCTTTATTGTTATAGGTATTTTGTATGTGATTTACAGACAAACTGCCCCAGCCGGATGGAATGGTCAAGTGCTTACTGCTGTTTTTATCGTCAGTTGAATCTGCGCAAGCAGCGGAAAACTCTACTATTCTTAAGATCTTTACACTATTTAGGTTTATTCCCGACCCGGAAAGCAGTAGGTTTTACCTCTGACAGAGTTGCACAATCTGATTGAAAGATAAGATAAATTTCAGTTACCCGGACAAAAGCGCTGATACCTATGACAATTTCTTCCCAATTCAAACGGACTTTCATTTACGCGCTGGGCGGTGGAGTATTGCTGCTGGCGCTGCCTGCCGCTCAGGCGGATAACGCCCCGGTCGCGCCGCAGATTAACGCGAAATCCTGGGTACTTATGGATTACAACAGCGGGAAGATCCTGACGGAATCTAATCCCGATGCGCGTCTTGACCCTGCCAGCCTGAGTAAAATCATGGTCAGCTATGTGGTAGGGCAGGCGATCAAATCCGGCAAAATCAAATCAGATGATCTGGTTTCCGTCGGTAATGACGCCTGGGCAACCGGCAATCCGGTGCTGCGCGGCTCCTCCCTGATGTTCCTCAAACCGGGCGACCGCGTGCCGGTTTCTGAGCTTAACAAAGGTATTGTGATCCAGTCAGGTAACGACGCCAGTATTGCGCTGGCGGATTTTGTGGCGGGCAGCCAGGATTCATTCGTCAATCTGATGAATCGCTATGCCGAACAACTGAAACTGCAAAACACCCATTTCAAAACCGTTCACGGGCTGGATGCGGACGGGCAATATACCTCAGCTACTGACATGGCCCTGTTGTCGCAGGCGCTGATCCGCGATACGCCGGATGAATATGCGCTGCACAAAGAAAAAGAATTCACCTTCAATCACATCAAGCAGATTAACCGCAACCGCCTGTTGTGGAGCTCTAACCTGAACGTTGACGGCATCAAAACCGGTTACACGTCGGGCGCGGGCTACAATCTGGTTTCTTCCGCCAGTGATTCCACCGGCATGCGTTTAATCGCTGTGGTGATGGGTGCGCCAAGCGACAGGATCCGTTTTAATGAAAGCGAAAGCCTGTTGACCTGGGGTTTCCGTTTCTATGAAACGCTCACGCCAATCAAGGCGGGTGATGCCTTTACCAGCCAGCGCGTCTGGTTTGGTGAGGAGAAAATGGTGCCACTCGGCGTGGCTGAAAATGCCTCGCTGACCATGCCTAAAGGCCAGCTGAAGAATCTCAAGGCCAGTTTCAATCTGACCAGTCCGCAGCTTGAAGCACCGCTGGCGAAAAATCAGGTAGTGGGTACAGTAGATTTCAGTCTGGACGGCAAGGTCATCGAACAGCGTCCTCTGGTGGCGTTGCAGGAAGTGAAAGAAACCGGTTTTATTGGCCGTATCTGGGACTTCGTGATGATGAAGATCAGTGGATTGTGGGGCAGTATTTTCGGCAAATGATAATCTGCTGACATAAAAAACGAGGCTCAGGTGGCCTCGTTTTTTTATGCTTTGAATAACGGAGCAGGGGATCAGTGCTGAACCCAACCTTTCTTGATCGGGAAAGCAAAACCGAAACGGTAAACCTTGCACATCAGGGCATTAATCGGTTCGCCGAACAAGTTCCACACCAGTTGCGCGAACAGGCACCCCAGCATACCTACCAGGAAGCCGCCCAGCATATCCAGCGGCCAGTGCACACCAAGGTAAACGCGTGACCAGGCGATCGACAAGGCGGTTACCATCAGTAAAGCACCTGACCAGACACGGTGCCAGAACAGGAAGGCCAGTGCGAAGGTGAAACTGACTGTACCGTGATCACTCGGGAAGGAATCGTCCGGTGAATGATGCAGGAAGTTATAACCAAAACCTTCCACAAAAGGACGGGCATGAGGGAACAACATGGAAAACGTTTTAGCCGTCGTCATCGCAAAAAGAAGCGCAATGGCTGTCTTACTGATCATTTCGCGTTGCTTATCGATACGCTCCTGATGGCCCCACAGCCACAGGCCGATAATCAGCAGCGGGACAATCATAATCAGGTCATTAGCCAGAAAAGTGGCCAACTGAATCAGCGCTTTCGGCGAATCCGGTGTGGCGTTAATCCATAGAAAAATCAAATGATTTAGTTGCTCCATAATACTACCCTCATTTATACAGGCCAAAATAGCCATCAAAAGAATCCGGTAACTTGCTGACAGGACGAAAAAATTTCAGATACGTTAATTTGTGCTGCCCTGCAGGTAAAGGGGTCTGGTCTGAATATCCGCATTCATTGAATAACGGTATAGTTTCACGATGAAATAGAGTGTAAAGAGAAGAACTTAAGGAAGCCTTAAGCGGATGGTCATACCCCCTGATCGGGGGACAGACAAAGTCTGAATACGGTAACGAGTGATTTCACAGGAGAGTGTCAGAATGGAGATTCGTGAGGCTGATATCGGCGATTTAAGCCTGTTGCAGCGCCTGGGGCGGGAGACCTATCGCCATTATTTTGGTAGTTTATGGCAAAGCGGGGACGAACTGAATGCTTTCCTGGAGGAGGGTTTTGGTGATGAGGCGCTAGCCCTGAGCCTGGAAAGTCCGGATTGCTGCTGGCTGGTTGCGCAGGATAACGGTGAGGCGGTCGGTTTCGCCAGACTGAATTTTAATACGCCGCTGGACGTTGCAGAAGGTCAGGGGGCGAAGTTATGCAAACTGTACTTCACCCCGCTGAACCGTTCGCGTGGTTTGGGATCTGAAGTTTTTGCCTTCGCCGAACGTGTGGCAAGAGCGCGTAACCAGCCCGTTCTCTGGCTTGATGTGTTGCAAAGTAATTTGCCCGCCATCGGATTTTATCAGCGTCAGGGGATGCATCTGGCGGCTGAGACGACATATGTCACCGCCACCCAAACCACCCGGTTGTGGATCATGAAAAAGGATATCAATGATTAAATTACGCCTCGGCGGTCTGTTTATCACACTGGAAGCAGGGGAGGATATTCCTTATGCGCCGGAATTTTGTGAACATTATACCTACCTTCTCCACCCGGTTGACGGTGGCTATGAGATTTTGCGCTACGATGCTTATTCCGGCTGGCATAGACGTCCTGACCAGCTATTTGAAGATGGTCATCAGGCATTTGTATTTGCCTATCAGGCGTACGAAAAGGAATGGAATCAGACCGACGGGCGTTTAGGCGGTAAAGGCCAGCGCCTCGAACGGATTATGTAATAACCTGTTCTTGCGAATAGTCATCTACAGCCCCTATTTCAGGGGCTTTTTGTTGTCCTTAATGCAACCTTATTTTTAGAAAAATACAAAACATGACAGAGAACAGGCTGAATTCTGTGAATTATGTTTTCATGCCATAGTATCGCGGTGAAATTATTATAGGATTTAAATATCACTGTGAGAATGATATGAAATCACTCCAGGTCAAACAATGCCGTAACTGTATGTTTTTAATTGTCTTATTATTGTGTTGTGGGCAGTTTTAAACTTAAACAAACACCAAACGAAAGGTATTTCAAAATTTTTCTGGTTGCAACGAAACTTACCCTCGTTTATTTTTACGCCCATCTGTCCGGCCCGAAGGAGAAATATAACTTCATGGTGGCGGATAATAAAATTGCCGGACGGAAATTTAAACAGTTTATAAATAATCAAGGATATTGATGATGAAATTACGCGCGCTTTCTCTGGTAATTCCCGCACTGATGATGGCCGGCACTGTTGGCGCTGCCGAAATTTATAATAAAGACGGTAATAAACTCGATCTGTTCGGTAAAGTCGACGGCCTGCATTATTTCTCCAGCGATGACAGCGCTGACGGTGACCAGTCATATATGCGTTTAGGTTTCCGTGGTGAGACTCAAATCAATAATGAACTGACCGGTTACGGTGAGTGGGAATATCAGGCTTCCCTGAATACTGCAGAAAGTGAAGATGCAAACAATTTCACCCGCGTAGGTTTTGCCGGTCTGAAATTCGGTCAGTGGGGCTCACTGGATTACGGTCGTAACTACGGCGTGATGTATGACGTGGCAGCATGGACGGATGTTTTGCCTGAGTTCGGTGGCGATACCTACGGCGCGGACAACTTCATGTTCCAGCGTGCGAACGGTGTACTGACATACCGCAACAAAGATTTCTTCGGCGTGGTCGATGGACTGGATGTGGCGGTGCAGTATCAGGGCAAAAATGGCAGTGCGACTGAATCTAACACTGGCCGCGATGTCCTGGCGCAGAATGGTGACGGCTACGGCATGTCCCTGACATATGATCTGGGCGAAGGTTTCAGCGCAGCAGCAGCGATGATGGCGTCTGATCGTACCAGCGAACAAAATGGCCGTAACAATCCGGCAATCATTGGTAACGGTGATAAGGCAACGGCTTACAGCGGCGGCCTGAAATACGACGCAAACAATATCTATCTGGCAGCAATGTACACCCAGAGCTACAACGCCAACCGTTTCGGTAAAGCGGGCAGCACGGCTTACGGTTACGCGGATAAAGCACAAAACTTTGAAGCCGTTGCACAGTACCAGTTCGATTTTGGTCTGCGTCCTTCGATTGCGTATGTACAATCACATGCCCGAAATGTTCCGGGTTACAGCAACCAGAACCTGACTAAATATGTTGATGTAGGCGCGTCATACTTCTTCAACAAAAACATGCTCACCTACGTTGATTATAAAATCAATCTGATGGATGACACCCGCCTGACCCGCGACGCCGGCATCAATACCGATGACATTGTAGCCGTCGGTCTGGTTTATCAGTTCTGATAAGCCGGCGCGCCCCTGTTAGTTTCAGGAACCGCGAGCCATGTGTCTGATTCCCCTGCCAGTTGGCAGGGGATGACTCACTGACTTTTCCTTCTTTCCTCATCCTTCCCACTCAGGCATCATGGCGCAACATTCAATGCATTACTGCTGATGAGGCCAGGATGACCGACTACGCCACCCCTAATCTTCCTTCCCGTAATTTCGAAGAAACCCAGTGCTTTTATGGCAGCTTTGGATTCATTACCACTTACGTTGATGACGGCTGGCTGATCATGACCCGCGGAACCCTTACGCTGGAATTCTTCCTGCACACGGATCTCGACCCGCTCACCAGCTGGTTCAGCTGCTGCCTGCGCGTCGATGACGCCGATGCACTTTTTGATGCGTTTATGGCGGCAGGAATCGGGCAGGATAAAAAATCCCATCCGCGCATTCATCAGCCAAAAATGCAGCCATTCGGGCTGAGAATGGGCGCAATGATCGATATCGACGGCACGCTGGTGCGGGTGATTGAGAATGAGAAATAAGCGCTGAAACACGTTCAGATACTCTTCAACTCACGTTAAATTTTCGCTATGTTATTGAAGTGAATATGATTGAGGAGATGAAAACGTGATAGTTAGAACATGGCACGGATGCGTACCCGTAAAACATGCAGCAGGATTTGCTGAACATCTGCAACTGACGGGCGTCCAGCATTCTCAGGGTATCGAAGGCAATTTAGGCGTTTTGGTCAAAAGCGTTTCGCAAGGGGATTGGGAGCATTTTTTCCTGGCAACCTACTGGCGGGATATCGAAGCGGTAAAAGCCTTTGCCGGTGATGACTATCATGTTTCCGTGACCTATCAGGACGATGAACAGTTTGAACTACTGTCTGATCCTTATGTATTTCAGCATGAGGTTGAGGGTGTGGTGGGGTTGTAGGGAAAAATGTTATCTGACTGCCCGTTTCTGAGGCAGTCAGAGGATATTAAGCCGGTGTGGTTAAAACCCGCGTTCTACCGTGATATAACCGCCAAAGCCTACAGAGCATTCATCATCATTTCTGAATGCCGATCCTATGAAGATATTTTCCTTTCCAGCGTTATCTTCAAAAGTGAATTTCACTATCAGGTTGTAGACATTGCCTTCAGTATACGTTGAATAATAATCCTTCCACGTCATTCCCGTTTGATCTTTCCCTGACTCGACCTGATCTTTTTTGGCAAGTTGAGCTGCCAAAGCAGGGGTTACTTTCGTTTTACTTATTAACGTCATGAGTGTTTTTTGGTTATTAACTGCTCCAACGTCAACATCTAATTCATACTGCATAGCATCTTTCATGGCAGATTCAATGTATGAACCAGGCTTCATGCAAATATCTTGTGGTTCCTGTGCCATTGTGCTGAATGCGACGCCATTCAGGAAAAAAAGAAGGATATATTTCATTTTACGGTTAACTCCCTGTCGCCGCTTGCCCATATTCTTTTCCTTTCAGTGAGACTGGTTACAATACAGCCACTTGATGCCTCGCCGGGGTGCTGACTGCTATCTCCATGAATTTTAAATGCGTCCCGTCCGCACATATTATTGCTGCTGGAAGGTGTCAGAGATAATGAGTATTTTCCGGTTCTATGGGAGGTATGAGGCGAACCAATCTGATAACTACCTCTGGGTAAAGGTCCCCGGTCCTTAAGGCATTCCTGTGCCGGGTCATTTTTATAACCAGGTGCGCCAGCATAAGAACCGGTGAACTGATAAGTCCCGTCATGATAAAATTTCCGGGAGCTGACTTCATAAGTCCATGACATATATTATCCTTTATGCTCTTTCATTCCAGGTATCAGAATGGACTATATTTCCGTCCAGATAGTGCCAGATTATCTTTTCATAGCTTAATTCAACGTATTCATGATGAGTGTGGCGTTCGAATAATTCATTCTTGATGTCATGCATAAAAGGTTCGACAGATATAACCTTTACATTCTCTAATGTTACGCGGAAATATTCTTTCTCCTGTCCCCCATAATCAATGCAATAAAATTTAAACTCAGCATTCTTTAACGTCTGACCTGAAGAGACTGCTTTGTAGAGATAAGGGCTTGAGGCATCGACCTCCTTTTCAAACGCATAACCGCAATGGATACGTTTTGCGATGAGTTTCCCCGTCTGTGAATCGACGGGGACTTCAACTGCATGCATCAGTTCTAAAACCTCGATGCTGCCTTCTCTCTGAAGGATATCTACCGAACCTTTGATGTCTGTACCATCATCGTACTTAAGCCATAAATAAACAGGTATTGCCATTTTAACCTCCCGGAAAGTAATGAATGCCGGAAGCGAAATTACGCGCGTTGGAAGCAAGTTTCTTTTAAGTCCTAGTGCTTTAGGTATTTTTAAGACTGTTTGCAGAAAGGATTTTGCGTTTAAGCACGCAGAACGGCGGAGGTGTGATGAATTTGAAATCTACAGTAAGCAGAAAAGAAAAAACCCGGCAATCTTGAACCTAATAAGGCGGGATTGACGGGCTCTCCAAATTTGGGGACTTCAAAGAAAAGCAGTGGCACTAATTAAGACTCTGGCTAACTTTAAAAGTTCGTGCGAGGGGGCAAAAATTTAAAAAAATATTGATTTTTTTTTGCCCCATTACACTTCAATGAGTTACGTCATGCACCGGGCCAGATGATGACGATTAGCGTACCGGCGAGCGTCAGTAATACGTTAGCAATGGCATAGGTTCCTGCATAACCGAGTGCCGGAATGTTACTGCGTGCCGTGTCGCTGATGATTTCCATCGCCGGAGCGCAGGTTCGTGCACCCATGATGGCTCCGAACAGCAAAGCGCGGTTCATGCGTAAAACATATGCCCCGAAGATGAAGCAAATCACCACCGGCACCAGGCTGACAATCAGGCCGGAAAGCAGCATCTGGCCGCCTATTGCGCCGAGACCATTATTGATACCCGCACCTGCACTGAGGCCGACACCCGCCATAAACACCATCAGGCCAAACTCTTTCACCATATTTAGCGCGCCCTGCGGGATATAACCGAAAGTAGGGTGGTTGGCTCGCAGGAAGCCGAGCATGATCCCGGCGAACAGCAGTCCGGCGGCGTTACCGATGCCAAAACTGAAGTTTTTGAACTGGAAAGTGATGAGGCCGATCATCAGGCCGACAATAAAGAAGGCGCAGAAGGCCAGCAAATCCGTGAGCTGACTGTGTACGGAGATAAACCCGATACGCTCCGCCACGCTTTTCACCCGTTTTGCGTCGCCGCTGACCTGCAACACATCGCCTTTATTCAGCACGATACTGTCATCGATAGGCATTTCAATCTGACTGCGGATCACGCGGTTGAGGAAACAGCCCTGATCGGTGAGATTCAGTTGACTCAGACGCTTGCCGACCGCGTGGTTATTCTTGACCACCACTTCTTCGGTCACGATACGCATGTCGAGCAGGTCGCGGTCAAACACTTCCTTACCGTTACGGAAACTCGGGTCGAGGCGTGAATGTGCGTCCGGATAACCGACCAGTGAGATCTCATCGCCCACCTGCAATACGGCGTCGCCGTCCGGTGTCGCCAGGATGCCATTACGGCGGATTCGCTCTATATAGCAGCCAGTCTGACGATAGATCCCCAGTTCACGCAGGTTTTTGCCATCGGCCCAGGCCACCAGCTCCTGTCCCACGCGATAGGCGCGGATCACCGGCAGATACACTTTTCGTTTACTGTCGGTATCCAGGCCACGCTCGCGCGCGATCTGCTGGGCGCTGGTAGGCAAATCCTGATGTTGCAGCTTCGGCAGATAACGTGCGCCGAAAATCAGGCTCACCAGACCGATGAGATAGGTCAGGGCGTAGCCCAGGCTCAGGTTATCCAGTTCAGGCCCGAGCATCTTGTTACCGCCCATGGTATTACGCAGCGTGTCTCCGGCGCCGACCAGAACCGGGGTTGAGGTCATTGAACCCGCGAGCATCCCGGCGGTGAGGCCGATGTCCCAGCCGAACAAACGTCCGAGTCCGAGTGCCAGTAACATGGCGCTGCCGACCATCACCAGTGCCAGCATGAAATAATTTTTGCCGTCACGGAAGAAAATGGAAAAAAAGTTTGGCCCTGCTTCGACGCCTACGCAGAAAATAAACAACATAAAGCCGAGGTTGAGCGCTTCAGTATTAATACTGAAATGCTGCTGACCCAAAAGCAGCGAAACCACTAATACGCCGATAGAATTTCCGAGCTGAACGGAACCCAGGCGAATTTTCCCCAGGCACAGACCGAGTGCCAAAACCACAAATAATAACAGGATGTAATTCCCGTTTAACAAACTAGCGACGTTTATATTCACAAGGATAACTTATTGTTTACCAACAAATTCTTGATATAGGAGAATGTAAAGGATAAATTCAGAAACAGAAAATTCCTACTCAGGATCGCACGGTCTGTTTCAGCCCCGGCGGGGTGGAAAATTGGGTTTCGGGCGTCATTTTAGTCACAGAACGCCAGTTCAGCCAGAGAAATGCCCGTATAAATCTTCTGAAAGCTTTTTTTGTGTTTCGCGGGAGTGCGGAACGCTCTGGGGAAATGAGCCAGAAGGCTCTGACAGGTAACAAAGAACGCATTTTATGCAGAGAACCTGTGAAATCTCGCCAACTTTAAGGAGGAAGTAAAATGGCAATTTGGCGAAAAGTGGTAGCCCCATTAATTTGTTGCACAATGTTCTTAATTATTTTTCTTATGTTAAAAAATGGCTGGATTATTGTTAGAAATATCGCGCCAGGCCCGGAATATGGCCTGTTATTATTTTTAATTCCCGGCGTGGTGACGTCGCTGATTTCCCGCGATTCGGCGATATTTTCGTCCTTTGTCGGCGGGCTGGTTTCCATCCCTGTGTGCTTTTTATTGCGCATGGCCTTTTATCCACGCGTTCGTCCGCTGATGCAGGAACTGGCCTATGCCACCAGTGCGATATTTTGGTGTGTTCTGGGCGCTATGCTGGTTCATTTGCTGGTCATTGCTTACCGGCAGTTCAGGCAACACTGACATGTCATGATGTAGAAGCCATAAAAAAGGCGCTCACTGAGCGCCTTTTGGCTGTGTATATCTTTATTTTATCGCGGATCAGTTGCTGAACAGCGCCAGATGCTCTTTGGCATAGGCTTCGAAGTCAGTACAGCCACCGATGTGTTTCTGATCGAGGAAAATCTGCGGAACGGTTTCTACCGGTTTACCCACGGTTTTTTCCAGGTCGGCTTTAGTGATGCCTTCCGCGTGAATATCGATGTAGCGGAAGTTGAAATCATCACGTTCTTCAGTCAGTTTTTCAGCCAACTCTTTAGCGCGTACGCAATAAGGACAGCCAGGACGCCCAAAAATTACTGCAAACATGGAGACTCCTTTGTTAATGCCAACAAGATAAATGAAAGGGGAATGTCTGTTTTTGTTAACCACATCACCTTTTTGATGTCGCTACTATGCCTGTTACAAACCATAAAAAAAAGCAGGAATTACCTGTCAGTCCGATACCTTTGACCTATCTGAATGAACCGGCAGTCTTTTTCAGACACAGCACATTGTTACAGCTACAGGTGCCGGAATCCTTGCAAACGGTGCTCACAGCATGAATGATTGGGGCAACTTTTTTATTTATCCTTACCGCTCAGGAATTTTTTAATGACGCCGACCATCGATCTTCTGCGCTCACACCGCTCCATCCGTGCTTTTACCGATCAACCGGTCCCGGACGAGCAACGTGAAGCCATTATTGCCGCCGCTCAGGCTGCTTCGACTTCGAGCTTTCTGCAATGTTATTCGATTATCCGCGTGACCGATCCTGTGCTGCGGGAGACGCTGGTGCAGTACACCGGTGGTCAGAAATATGTCGCCAGCGCCGCTGAATTTTGGGTTTTCTGTGCTGATTTCAATCGTAATTTACAGATCAACCCTCAAGCCGAGCTGGGTCTGGCCGAGCAGTTGTTACTCGGTTGTGTGGACACCGCGCTGATGGCGCAAAATGCCATGACGGCGGCGGAGTCACTGGGGCTGGGCGGTGTGTTTATCGGCGGTATCCGTAATCAGGTGGAAGACGTAGTGAATCTGCTGAAACTGCCTAAATTTGTGATGCCTTTGTTTGGTTTATGTATCGGAACCCCCGCGCAGGATCATCAGGTCAAGCCGCGTATGCCGCAGTCTCTGCTGGTGCATGAAAACAGCTATCAGCCGGTAGATAAAGAGCAACTGGCAGAATATGACGACGCGCTATCGGCGTATTATCTGCAACGCGACAGCAATGCCCGACGCGATACCTGGAGTGATTTGATTATTCGTACCCTTAAAAAGGAACAACGTCCGTTTATGCTGGACGCATTGCACAAGCAAGGTTGGGCAACACGCTAAACGGCGACGGAGTGTTGGATGAAAATTGCAATTCTTTCCCGTGACGGGTCGTTGTATTCGTGTAAACGCCTGAAAGAAGCGGCTGAAGCACGCGGACATGAGATCGACATTATCGATCCACTGTCCTGCTACATGAATATCAATCCTGCTGCGCCCAGCGTGCACTATCGCGGGCATCAGCTGGATAAGTACCATGCGGTGATCCCACGAATTGGCTCCGCGATTACCTTCTATGGCACAGCGGTGCTGCGTCAGTTTGAAATGCTGGGCAGTTTCCCGCTGAATGAATCGGTGGCGATCACCCGGGCGCGCGATAAATTGCGTTCCATGCAGATTCTGGCGCGTGAAGGCATTGATCTGCCGACGACCGGTTTTGCTAATGCGCCGGATGACACCGCTGATTTGATTGCGCTGGTCGGTGGTGCGCCGCTGGTGGTGAAGCTGGTTGAAGGAACACAGGGGATTGGTGTGGTGCTGGCAGAAACCCGTCAGGCGGCAGAAAGTGTCATTGACGCATTTCGCGGCCTGAACGCGCATATTCTGGTACAGGAATATATCCGCGAAGCAGAAGGGCGCGACATTCGTTGTCTGGTGGTGGGGAAAAAAGTGGTCGGAGCGATTGAGCGTCAGGCCAAACCGGGTGATTTCCGCTCGAACCTGCATCGCGGCGGGACGGCCACCAATGTCAAAATTACGCCGCAGGAGAAAGACATTGCGGTTAAAGCCGCGCAGACTCTGGGGCTGGACGTCGCCGGGGTCGATATTTTACGTTCAAACCGCGGGCCGCTGGTGATGGAAGTCAATGCCTCGCCGGGGCTCGAAGGGATCGAAGCCACCACCGGTCTGGATATCGCCGGTATGATGATTGACTATATCGAACAAAGAGCGCGGCCGGGATTCCGTCTGAAATCCGGTGGCTAATTCTTATTCCCGTGCGTTAAATGTCCATCAATCCGGTAATGATCGTAGCGCTGACCGGCAATATTCCGTAAGCTATGACCCCTTCGTAATGCCGCTGGCGTTACGAAGGGTTTGTTTTTTTCGTTGTGTTGAACTCGTGAGGCATTCTATGGATTCGCTCATCGTCCCTGATTTAGCGCTGCTGCGGCGCTGGCTGGATCAGCTGGGCATCTCTTTTTTCGAGTGTGATTCCTGTCAGGCTCTCCATTTGCCGCATATGCAGAATTTTGACGGCATTTTTGATGCCAAACTCGATATTGTAGATAATGTGATTTTGTTTTCTGCACTGGCCGAAGTCAAACCGACGGCGTTGATCCCGCTGGTGGCCGATCTGAGCTCGATTAATGCCAGTTCACTGACCATTAAAGCGTTCGTGGATATTCAGGACGACAATTTGCCGAAACTGATTGTTTGCCAGTCACTGACGATTGCAGTGGGTGTGACGGAAGAGCAGTTTGCTTTCTTCCTGCAACAGGCTGAGGAGCAGATGTCGATGATTATTCTCGAAGCGCACGCCAATGACCTGCTTTTCCTTGGCGAGGAAGAAGAAGGCATGCCGGTCACTTCTGTGAATCTGCCTTTACTGCATTAATTTTCCATTTCCGGACATTCATTTCCCCCCTCTGAAGATCCTTTCCTGCGAGCCGTGCTTATTGCGGCTCCGCTGCCTTTATCCGCTTTCGCCATAAGTTATGCTGCATTGGTGTGGTTGTTGCCAGATATTTCACTTTGTTAAAAGGCAAAATGCCAGACGGTATAGACTAAATCTGCATAATTAATCGATAAACGCCGGTTTTGTCTCAGGAGGCTGGTACACAAGGGTTGCAGGCGCTATGCTTCTGACTCTGCATCAAGCGTGATTACGTCGTAAAACCAAACGGTTAATTCGCAGGCAGCGTATGCGTCAACGTTGAATGCCTATGCATATTCCATGGGTGTCGGTTGGCAGTTGTGTGAAAGGTTTTGTATCCGTCTCAATGATACAAATTCGATTTATATTCCCTGTCTTGGAGGTAGTAACGGATGTTCACCCTGCGTAAAAAGTGGTTATCGGGTGTTGTCGCCGGCCTGGTTATGGCTGCGTCCGTCACAGCGTCTGCGGATGAAAAAACGCTGCATATCTATAACTGGTCCGATTATATCGCACCAAATACCGTGCCTGATTTCCAGAAGGAAACCGGCATTAAAGTGGTTTACGACGTGTTTGATTCCAATGAAGTGCTGGAAGGCAAACTCATGGCAGGCAGCACCGGCTTCGATCTGGTGGTACCGTCGGCCAGCTTCCTCGAACGTCAGCTGGCGGCTGGTGTGTTCCAGCCTCTGGATAAGAGCAAACTGCCAAACTACAAAAATATGGATCCTGAGCTGCTGAAGATGGTGGCGCAACATGATCCGGGCAACAAATACGCGATCCCTTATCTGTGGGCGACCACCGGTATCGGCTATAACGTCGATAAAGTGAAAGCCGTACTGGGTAAAGATGCCCCGGTAGACAGTTGGGATCTGGTGCTCAAGCCTGAAAACCTCGAGAAACTGAAAAGCTGCGGTGTTTCCTTCCTCGATGCCCCTGCGGAAATCTACGCAACAGTCCTGAATTATCTGCATCTGGATCCGAACAGCACCAAAGCATCAGATTACACCGGTGCAGCCAACGATCTGCTGCTGAAACTGCGTCCGAACATCCGTTATTTCCACTCTTCTCAGTACATTAACGACCTGGCGAACGGCGACATTTGTGTGGCAATCGGCTGGGCTGGTGATGTGATGCAGGCGGGTAACCGCGCGAAAGAAGCGAAAAACGGTGTGAACGTGGCGTACAGCATTCCCAAAGAAGGGGCGCTGGCCTTCTTCGACGTGTTTGCTATCCCGGCGGATGCTAAAAATCTCGATGAAGCCTATCAGTTCCTCAATTACCTGATGGAACCAAAAGTTATCGCGCAAATCAGTAACACCGTTTACTACGCCAGCGGAAACAAAGCCGCGACACCACTGGTTAACGAAGATGTGCGTAACAACCCGGGCATTTATCCACCGGCCGATGTTCAGGCGAAACTCTTCACCCTGAAAGTTCAGGATCCGAAGATTGACCGCGTGATCACCCGTTCGTGGACCAAGGTTAAAACCGGCAAATAATACTCTTCATCCTTCAGGCTGCCTCTGCGTTGGCTGCGCGAACGCGCCCCGGTCACTGACGTGTGTCAGCTCCCGGGGACTTGCTCACTTGCCGCCTTGATGCAACCAGAATGATTTTGAGTATCGTTAACGCGGCTCCGCTTATTGATGGCGGGGCCGCTGACGTTTTGCTTCCGGCTGTATTTTGGGTATACCGATCAGGCACTTTCCCCCCTGACTGTTATGCTTATTTGAACTGCTTTATTCTGATACCGGAGATTTCTCTGAGTGAACGACGCTATCCCCCGCCCGCAGCCTAAGACCCAGAAAGGTTTCACGCCTTTGCTGGAAATCCGCAATCTGACCAAATCTTTTGATGGCCAGGCCGCCGTCGATGATGTGAGCCTGACCATTTATAAAGGCGAGATTTTCGCACTGCTCGGCGCGTCCGGCTGTGGGAAATCAACCCTGTTGCGTATGCTGGCCGGTTTTGAGCCGCCCACGCAGGGCCAAATCGTACTGGATGGCGTAGATCTTTCGCAGGTGCCGCCGTATCAGCGTCCGATCAACATGATGTTCCAGTCTTACGCCTTGTTCCCGCACATGACGGTCGAACAAAACATCGCGTTCGGCCTCAAGCAGGACAAACTGCCGTCAGCGGAAATCAAAAGCCGCGTGGCGGAAATGCTGACGCTGGTGCATATGCAGGAATTCGCCAAACGTAAGCCGCACCAGCTTTCCGGCGGTCAGCGTCAGCGTGTGGCATTAGCGCGCAGCCTGGCGAAAAGACCAAAACTGCTGCTGCTCGATGAGCCGATGGGGGCGCTGGATAAAAAGCTGCGCGACCGTATGCAACTGGAAGTGGTGGATATTCTTGAGCGCGTCGGCGCGACCTGCGTGATGGTGACACACGATCAGGAAGAGGCGATGACCATGGCGGGGCGTATCGCCATCATGAACCGCGGTAAATTCGTGCAAATCGGCGAGCCGGAAGAAATTTATGAACACCCGACCAGCCGTTTCAGCGCCGAATTTATCGGCTCCGTGAATATATTTGAAGGTGTGCTGAAAGAGCGTCTGGACGATGCGCTGCTGCTGACCTCACCGGGGCTGAGGCATCCGCTGAAAGTCGATCCGGATGTGTCTGTGGTTGACGGCGTGCCGGTGTATGTTGCGCTGCGTCCGGAAAAAATCATGTTGTGTGAAGACGTGCCGCAGGATGGCTGCAACTTCGCGGTCGGAGAGGTGGTCAATATCGCCTATCTTGGCGACCTGTCGATTTATCACGTCAGGCTGCACAGCGGGCAGATGATTACGGCGCAGTTGCAGAACGGTCACCGTTTCCGCAAAGGTATGCCAACCTGGGGCGACGAAGTGCGCCTGTGCTGGGAAGCCGACAGCTGTGTCGTGCTGACTGTTTAAAGGGGGATGAAAATGTCTGTAATCTCCGAAACCCCGGCCAGCAAACCTCCGGGCGGATTTAAAGCCTTCACCGGTCGTCTGCAACAGCGGCATGGCCGCAAGCTGGTGATCCTGCTGCCGCTGGTCTGGTTCCTGCTGCTGTTTTTACTGCCATTTCTGATTGTTTTCAAAATCAGTTTTGCTGAAATGGCGCGGGCCATTCCGCCGTATACCGATCTGGTTACCTGGTCAGACGGCATGCTGGATATTGCACTCAACATCGCCAACTACATCGGCCTGACCCAGGATCCGCTGTATATCGATGCGTATTTGCAATCGCTGCAAGTGGCAGCGATTTCCACGCTGCTTTGCCTGCTGATTGGGTATCCGCTGGCGTGGGCGGTGGCACACAGCCGCACCTCGACGCGCAACATCCTGCTGTTGCTGGTGATCCTGCCATCATGGACGTCATTCCTGATCCGCGTTTATGCCTGGATGGGCATTCTTAAAGACAACGGTGTACTGAATAACGTACTGATCTGGCTGCATGTTATCGACCAGCCTCTGGTGATTTTGCACACCAATCTGGCCGTGTATATCGGCATCGTGTATTCGTATCTGCCGTTTATGGTGTTGCCGATTTACACCGCGCTGACCCGCATGGATTACTCACTGGTGGAAGCGGCGCAGGATCTCGGTGCGCGTCCGATGAAAACCTTCTTCAAAGTGATTATGCCGCTGACCAAAGGCGGGATTATTGCCGGTTCGATGCTGGTCTTTATCCCGGCGGTGGGGGAGTACGTGATACCGGAACTGCTCGGCGGGCCGGACAGTAATATGATTGGCCGTGTCCTGTGGCAGGAATTCTTCAATAATCGCGACTGGCCGGTAGCCTCGGCGGTGGCAGTGGTCATGTTGTTGCTGCTGATCATGCCTATCCTGTGGTTCCAGAAATACCAAAACAAAGAGCTGGGAGATAAAGAATGAATCAGTTACCGGTTGTCCGTTCGCCGTGGCGAATTCTTATTCTGGTGCTCGGCTTTACGTTTTTGTACGCCCCGATGCTGATGCTGGTTATTTACTCATTCAACAGCTCGAAGCTGGTAACGGTCTGGGCTGGCTGGTCTACCCGCTGGTATACTCAGCTTTTCCATGATTCGGCGATGATCAATGCTGTCGGCATGAGCCTGTCGATCGCCACCGCTGCCGCCACCATGGCCGTGGTGGTCGGTACACTGGCCGCCGTGGTGATGGTGCGTTTCAGGCGTTTTCGCGGTTCAACCGGTTTTGCGTTTATGCTGACTGCGCCGCTGGTCATGCCTGATGTCATCACCGGTCTGGCGTTGTTGTTGCTGTTTGTGGCGATGGGGCACACTTTTGGCTGGCCGGCTGAACGTGGCATGTTCACTATCTGGCTGGCGCACGTGACGTTTTGTAGTGCGTATGTCGCGGTCGTGGTCTCGGCGCGTTTGCGTGAACTGGACCGTTCCATCGAAGAAGCGGCAATGGATTTAGGCGCACCGCCACTGAAAGTGTTCTTTATTATTACGCTGCCGATGATCTTGCCAGCGCTGATTTCGGGCTGGTTGCTGGCGTTTACGCTGTCGCTCGACGATCTGGTGATCGCCAGTTTCGTCGCCGGGCCGGGCGCGACCACGTTACCGATGCTGGTTTTTGCCAGCGTGCGTATGGGTGTCAACCCTGAAATCAACGCACTGGCGACGCTGATCCTGCTGGTGGTGGGCATCATCGGCATGATTGCCTGGTGGTTTATGTCGCGTGCCGAGAAACAACGGCGCAAAGAAATTCAGCGCGCTCAACGTGCTTAAATTTTAAGATAATTTTCAGGGCGGATGTATTCCGCCCTGAACGTAAATGGAGAGCCCAAACGGATTTATGAAACTGGCATTTATCCCTGTTCCCGTCATGATCGGTGCGTCGGCGATTGTCGCGACGCGCTTGCTCGAATTCATATTATTGTTTGATGCTATGGGCTTTTCAGGGCTGATGAGCTTTATTGAAGTCAGTGCCGAGTCCTGGCTGAACTGTTTCATCATGCTGGCCAGTTTGCTGATTGTGTTGACCGAATGCCGTGCCGCGTACGCCATGATGCGTGGCCGCCGCTGGGGGCGCCGGGCATTCATCGGTTGTCAGGTGATCGTGGTCGGTTACATGCTGCTGGCGTCATTTGACTGGTTCGGCCCGCGTATCTTTCGCTTTAACGTCGAAACACAGGGCGAATTTCTCTATGCGCTGCTGATGCAAAAAATTCCCGATATGCTGGTGCTGCTACTGTTGTATGTGCCTGCCAGCAGCCGCAGATACTTTTCCCGTCGCAAATAGCCTCGATGTAAGTGAGTCTTTCCCGCCGCGCAGTGATAGACTGCGCGCCAGTTTTTTACTGCATCTGATGACCGGAAATTTTTCATGCATTGCGCACTTTACACCGCCGGAACCTGCCGTTCCTGCCAGTGGCTCGACAAACCTTATTTACAACAGTTAGCCGACAAGCAGCGGGATCTCAGCGATTTGCTGTCAGATTTGCCGGTGGCTGAATGGTGTGAACCGGTCACCGGCCCGGAAAGTGCGTTTCGTAATAAAGCCAAAATGGTGGTCAGCGGCAGCGTGGAACGCCCTTTACTTGGGATGTTGCACCGCGACGGCACGCCGGTCGATTTGTGTGAGTGCCCGTTGTATCCGGCCAGTTTCCCGGCGGTATTTTCAGTTCTCAAAATCTTTATTGCCCGCGCGGGCCTGACCCCTTACAACGTTGCGCGCAAACGCGGCGAGCTGAAATTCCTGTTACTGACTGAAAGCCAGAAAGATGGCGGCATGATGCTGCGCTTTGTGTTGCGTTCAGACGGCAAACTGGCGCAATTGCGTGCGGCACTGCCGTGGCTGCAACAGCAGTTGCCACAGTTGAAAGTGATTTCCGCCAACATCCAGCCGGTGCATATGGCGATCCTCGAAGGTGACACTGAAATTCCACTGACGGATGTTCAGCGGCTGGAAGAAGATTTTAACCATGTCCCCCTGTTTATCCGCCCGCAAAGCTTCTTCCAGACCAATCCGGTGGTGGCTGAAAAGCTTTACGCCACGGCGCGTGACTGGGTGAGGGGGCGAGGGGATATCCGAAGTATGTGGGATCTGTTCTGTGGCGTGGGCGGCTTTGGTCTGCATTGTGCAACACCGCAGATGAAACTGACCGGTATCGAAATCAGCGCGGAAGCCATTGCCTGTGCGAAAGAATCGGCGGTGCGTCTGGGGCTGCAAAACGTTGAGTTTCAGGCGCTCGATTCCACCGGTTTTGCGACCGGCAAAGGCGAGGTGCCGGATCTGGTGCTGGTGAATCCGCCGCGTCGCGGCATCGGCAAAGCATTGTGCGAATATCTCAGCCACATGGCGCCGGACACGATTCTCTATTCAAGCTGTAACGCCCAAACTATGGCGCAGGATCTGGCGTTACTGCCGGACTATCACATTCTGCGTGTCCGGCTTTTCGACATGTTCCCGCATACCGCGCATTACGAAGTGATGGCGCTGCTGGTGCGGCGTTAAGCCATTCAGTCAGCCGCCAGCTGATTCATGATCAACACAATCTTATCCAGAATTTCACTGAACAGATGCTCGCTGAACGGGGCGAGCATCGGCATCATCAGGCTGATCGCCAGAATCCCAATGCTGAGGGTCAGCGGGAAACCGATGACGAAAACGGAAAGCTGTGGCGTCACGCGGTTTAACAGACCCAGCGCCATGTTGAGCGTCAGCAGCAATGTCACGATTGGCAGAGCCAGCATCATCCCGCCGCTGAATACAATGCTGCCCGCTTTGGCGACGGCCATAAAACCTTCGGCATTCACCGGATTATGGCTGATGGGCAGGGTATGAAAACTGTCGGCCAGCAGGGAAATCAGCCACAGATGCGCGTTGAAACTCAGGAACAACAACACCGCCAGCAGATTTAAAAACTGTGCCAGCAGCGGGGTATTGAGACGGTTGCTCGGATCATAAAACGTCGCAAAGGAAATCCCCATCTGCAAACCCATAATTTCACCGGCCATACGGATGGCGGCAAAGGCCAGTTGCATGGTGATACCCAGCGCGGTGCCAATCATAATCTGCTGCATCGCCAGCCACAGTGCAGGCGTGGAGAAGATCGGCGTGTCCACCGGCGGCAGGGAAGGCGCAATCAGGAAGGTAATCATCATCCCAAGACCGAGTTTCACGCGGTTTGGCACTGACTTTTCACTGGTGATCGGCGCGGTGCTGATCAGCGCCAGAATTCGCAGCAGGGGCCAGAAATACATGCTCAGCCATCCGGCTAACTGGGTGCTGTCGAAGGAAACCATAGATTAACCGATGATGTAAGGCAGGTTGGTAAACAACGTGCGCATGTAATCGAGCAGCAGATTCAGCATCCACGGCCCGGCGATCACGATAGTCGCCACAACGGCCAGAATTTTAGGAATGAAGGACAGCGTTTGTTCGTTGATTTGTGTCGCCGCCTGCAACAGGCTGACGATAAGCCCGGTCACCAGCGCGGCCAGCAACAAAGGCGCAGCAACGGCAAGCGCCACTTTCATTGCCTCGTTACCCAGTGCCATTACCGATTCAGGAGTCATAAGATTCTCGTAAAAGAAGACGGGCGACTCCCTCCCCTGCGAAGGGGAGGGTTGGGGTGGGGTATGAATAGCAGCTCAGAATTTCAAGTTGCCTGTAAAACCCCCTCCCGGCCTCCCCCTTCGCAGGGGGAGGAGCAAAAAACGCCCAACAATTTTAGCGTTTTGAATTAACTGTAAAAACTCTGCGCCAGCGATCCGAGCAGCAGTTGCCAGCCATCGACCAGCACGAACAACATCAGCTTGAACGGCAGTGAGATGGTGGCGGGTGGCACCATCATCATCCCCAGCGCCATCAGTACGCTGGCGACCACCAGGTCGATAATCATGAACGGTATGAATACGGTGAAGCCAATCTGGAAAGCGGTTTTCAGTTCACTGGTGACGTAAGCCGGTAACAAAATACGCATCGGCACGGCTTCCGGGCCTGCAAGAGGCGGGATATTGGCCAGACGCGCATACAAAGCGAGATCGCTTTCGCGGGTCTGGCGCAGCATAAACTGGCGTAACGGCTGAGCGCCTTTGTCCATTGCTTCCTGCATGGTGATCTTGTTTTCGCTGAAGGGCTGATAAGCATCGCTGTAAATTTTGTCGAATACCGGTGCCATCACGAAGAAGGTCAGAAACAGGCCAAGGCCGAGCAGCACCTGGTTTGGCGGCGCGGAAGGAGTACCCAGTGCATTTCGCAGTAAACCCAGCACGATAATGATGCGGGTAAAACTGGTACACATCAGCAGCATCGCAGGTAACAGGGTCAGTGTGGTGATAAACACCAGCGTCTGGATCGGCAGCGACCAGTTTTGTGTCCCGTTAGACATCTGCTGGCTGATGATCCCCGGTAACTGTGCAAAAGCTGCCGGGCTGGCAAGCAATAGCAGCGGCAGACACAGGTGAGTGACCAGGCGAACAGGGCGCTGACGGGCAGCGGTAAGGGCGGATTTCAACAAGGTCATGCCTGCTTTCCCGGACGTTTCAACATTTTCTGCATCAGCTGACGGAAATCAGCGGGTGGGTGATTGGGATTGCCTGAGTCTGGCGTCTGTTCAACCGGAGGCGCGCTCAGCGTATGCAGCGGGGTGATGTTTTGCGCCGTTACGCCCAGCACCAGCCAGGTATTGTCGACCTCTACGATCACTACTTTTTCACTGCGACCGACCTGTACACTGGCGGTCACTTTCAGCAGTTTGTTATTTTTAGACTGTGGCGCGAAACCGGCACGCTTAACCACCCAGCCGATAAACAGGATCAGTAGCAGGATGCCGCCGAGTACAGTACTGACTTGTGTCAGCACAGAACTGGCAGGCATCGCCTGAGGTGATGCCTGGGTGGTGGCGTGATTGACCGGGCCGGAAATGTACGGAGAATCCGTCGCGGCATTCTGGCTCATCAGCGGCTCAGGCGACGCATACGTTCGGACGGGGTGATGATGTCAGTGATACGCACACCGTATTTATCGGCGACCACCACCACTTCACCCTGAGCAATCAGATAACCGTTGATCAGGATATCCAGCGGTTCACCGGCCAGACCGTCGAGCGACACCACGGAACCCTGCGACAGACGCAGCAGTTCTTTGATGGTCATTTTGGTGCGACCTAATTCCACGGTCAGTTTCACCGGAATATCGAGGATCATGTCGATATCTTGCAAACTGCCTGTTCCGTCCTGGGCACCCAGCGCGGCGAAAACACCGTCAGTTGACGCTTTCGCGCCGCCCGCAGACTGTTGTTCGTTAAACGCATCAGCCCATAAATCGTCAACGTTATCCGATCCGGCGTCAGACGGTTTATTGGTGTCACTCATGGGGCTGTTCCTCATCTAGAGAATTTAAAATTGGGTTGATCAAATGTTCAACGCGCAGGGCGTATTGTTCGTTTAAGGTGCCATATTGGCTGGTCAGCACAGGCACGCCATCGACGTGAGCGATCAGGCGGTCCGGCTTCTCAATCGGCAGTACATCGCCCGGTTTCAGTTTCAGGATCTGCGACAGGCGCAGCGGGATTTCGACGAAATTCGCCACCAGTTCGAGCTCAGACTGCTGAACCTGATGCACCAGGTTTTCACGCCACTGACTTTCTTCATTACGTGAGTTTTCGACCGGCGGATTGGTCAGTAACTCGCGTAAAGGTTCGATCATGCTGAACGGAATACAGATGTTGAAATCACCGCTCAGCGCACCGATTTCCACATGGAACGGCGTGGTCACCACGATGTCGTTCGGGGAAGAGGTGATGTTAGTGAATTTGATCTGCAATTCGGCACGCACATATTCAACGCTGAGCTTGTAAACGCCGCTCCAGGCATCTTCGTAGGCATCCAGTGCCAGCCTGAGCATGCGCTTAATCACGCGCTGTTCGGTGTGAGTAAATTCGCGGCCTTCCACTTTGGTCGGAAAACGACCATCGCCCCCGAACAGGTTATCCACTGCGATAAACACCAGGCTCGGTGCGAACACAAACAGCGCCGTGCCGCGCAGAGGTTTCAGGTGGATAAGGTTCAGGTTGGTGGGCACCGGTAAGTTGCGTGCGAAATCGTGGTAGGGCTGGATTTTGATCGCCCCTACGGTGATGTCCGGGCTACGGCGCAAGAGGTTGAACAGCCCCATACGGAAATGACGGGCAAAACGCTCGTTAATGATTTCCAGAGCCTGCAACCGCTCACGCACAACGCGACGCTGCGTCGTAGGGTCAAAAGGTTTTACACCGTCATCAGACGCGGCAGTCTTTGCTGCAGCCGCAGTGTTGCTTGCATTATCACTGTCACTGTCACCATTGAGCAGCGCGTCGATCTCGGCCTGTGAAAGTATGCTGTCGCCCATAATTTGTTTATCGCAGTATGAAAGCAGTGAAAAGCACGTCGTTGATCACCTGAGGAGGCTGACCTTTGACCAGTGGCGCGTCCAGAACCTGTTTGATGTCCTGAACCAGCTGTTGTTTACCCGCTTCGCTGGCTAACTCCGTCGACTTCTGACGGGAGAGCAGCAACAGCAGGCGGCTGCGAACTTCAGGCAGGTATTCATTAAGCGTAGCGCGATTTTTTTCGTCCGGCAGACGCAGGGTCAGCCCGACATACAGCACGCGGTCAGGATCGTTATCCGCCGTTTGCAGGTTAACGGTGAAGGTATCCAGTGCCAGGAAAATCGGTGCCGCAGGCGGTTCGTTCTTTTTCACTTCAGTCGTCTGTGTTCCATTTCCGGATTGTTGCTTGTGCAACATCCACCAGGCGTAACCGGCCGCACCACAGGCTCCGATGGCAATCAGTAACAGCAGAATCATCATTAACGGCCGCTTTTTTTTACGCGACGCCGAGAGAGCAGAGTCAGACATGGATGAGGCGATTTCCTGTAAGTATGAGCCGTCTGGCGCGAGAAGCACCACACTGCTGAGTCAATTCTGAAAACGATTATCCCGCTTATCCCGTTGTTCAATAGTCAGAATAGGCGGGGTAAATAAGGTCAGCTCTGCCGTTTGAATTAAGGACGAACTGACCGTCAGCAATTATCTGAAACAATTCTGCGAACTTTTACGCAAATTCCTACGCAAAAATGTCCACGCTGTTGTTGCCGCTGACCCGTGAAGCGAGGGAGGCCGGAACCGGCAAGGCATCGCTGGCAGAGGGAGTGCTGCCGGAGCTGAACGCCGCCCAACTGGCGGCATTACCTTGCTGCGAACCGGACTGACTTTGCTGCTGGGCTTGCTGCCACTGCGAACTGTCACTGCCGACGCTGCTCTGACCCAGGCTGATGCCGTTGTCTGCCAGCGCGGTTTTAAGCTCCGGCATGGCGGCTTCAATTGCCGAGCGCACGCCGCTGTGACCGGACACAAAGTGGAGCTGTGCCTGATTGTTTTCAATCTTCATGCTGATCTGGATAGAGCCCAGATCAGCCGGATGCAGACGAAGTTCCGCGGTCTGTTGCCCCTGACGGTTGAACATCATCACCTGCTGACCCAGCTGTTGCTGCCATTCCGGTGTACCGAGTTGTGCATTAAGCAACGGCGTTGTTGGCGCGGTCACGGCGCTGGTCATGGTTGGCGTGCTGGAAACCGGCGCGGAAGAGACGGCAACGGCGGCGGTGTTGAGCTGATTCAGTGCCTGCGTGCCGTTATCGGCAGCGCGGCTGTCATTTTGCTGCAGAGCCGCGGCATTGCCGGCTGCTGCGCTCATTGACGCCAGCGCGCTGCTAAAATCAGGTGTGTTGCTGGTGGCCGCTTTACTGCTGGCGGCATGTTGTGCGGAGCCCGACGCGGTATTGCCTGAGGCGGCTGCCGCTGCTTTCGGATCGGTGTCCGTTACTGCGGCGGTTTTGCCATCAGCCGTCAGTAAGGAAGAGGCGGTCAGACCGGCGAGCAGTGAACTCTGCTTATCGGTTGTGGTGGGTTCGCTGCTGACGGTTTGCGTGGCGACGGTGGTGGCGGTTTGAATCTGCTGAGCCGGTTGCTGCTGCGCCGCAAGTTGCGCGAGCAATGACTGAACAGAAAGGTCAGCACCGGCGTCAGTGCTGTCTTTATCTTTATCGCTCAGGGCGGCATCTTTGACCGGGACGGAGCCCGTGCCTTTCAGATTGCCGGTCGGCAATATCTGAATCGCGGCGATCATTTTGCTCAGATCACTTTCATCCAGCATCAGGCTGCCGTCTTCTTCACCAGAAGTCACTGCCTGCGTCAGGGTTGTTTTATCGACGACCACCCCTTTGGCAGAGATTTGCTGGCCGAGTTTGGCTAACGTACTGGTGATTTTCGGATCCACTTTTTCGCCGAGCTGGGCTTCAAGCTGGCTGGCGAAATCCGCCGGGCTGGTAGCGCCCGGCTCGGTGATCGCACTGACGTCCGTTGCCGGTGACGTACTGACAGAGGCACTGCCGGTCGCCGCGCTCGCGGTGGTCTTCGCCGTGGTAACGGCTGCAGGCAAAATATTCAGATTCATGGTTGTTTCTTCCTGTGTGCGCTGCGCTGGGCGAACTCATCGTTCTGCTTTTGATCAATCTTATTTTCCAGAGAACGTTGCTGCTCACTGGCGCGGGTTTGCAACGTCTGGTACGCATTGAGCCGTTGCTGCTTGTCCTGCCACTGGTTAACCGCCATATTCAGCCGCTGATCCCATTGTTGTAGCTGTTTGCGGTGCTGCTCAATCGCCACTTCCAGTGTGCCGATAAACTGTTGGTAGTTTTGCCAGGTATTCGCGGCAATCCCGTCGGTCATGGTGGAATTGAGTTTTTCCCGGTATTCACGCTGATAATTGAGCAGCATGGTGAGCTGCTCGTCAGCCTGACGTTGCGATTGTCGGATTTGGCCCAAATGACTGGTCGCCTGATCCAGCGCTTTTTGCGCCAGCGAGCAAAGTGTGATTAACGGCGATGAACTTTCCATTTATGCCTCGCTTATCTTGGTTTAGCCCGGGAACAACATGTTCAGTTCCAGACAGGCGTCTTCATATGTGCTGCGTTCCATGATGTCCTGTTGCAGGAAGTTCTCCATCTGCGGATACAGCTTGATAGCGCGATCGAGCATCGGATCGCTGCCTGCGGCGTATGCACCGACGCTGATCAGGTCACGGTTGCGCTGGTAGCTGGACAACAATTGTTTGAAATTACGAACGCGCCCGTACTGGGCGTCGTCAATAAGCGAGGTCATGGCACGGCTGATCGACGCTTCAATATCGATTGCCGGATAATGGCCGGATTCCGCCAGACGGCGCGACAGCACCACGTGGCCGTCAAGAATGGCGCGGGCGGAGTCAGCAATCGGATCCTGCTGGTCATCCCCTTCGGTCAGTACGGTATAAAACGCGGTAATCGAGCCGCCGCCGCTGATGCCGTTACCTGCGCGTTCAACCAGCGCAGGCAGTTTTGCAAACACGGAAGGCGGGTAGCCTTTGGTGGCCGGTGGTTCGCCGATCGCCAGGGCGATTTCACGCTGCGCCATGGCATAACGGGTCAGGGAATCCATAATCAGCAATACGTGCTGACCGCGGTCGCGGAAGTCTTCGGCGATACGCGTGGCGTAAGCGGCACCCTGCATACGCAAAAGAGGAGACACGTCAGCCGGTGCTGCGATAACCACAGAACGGGCACGACCTTCGTCGCCCAAAATGTTCTCGATAAAGTCTTTGACTTCACGGCCACGTTCACCAATCAGTCCGACCACGATCACGTCGGCTTTGGTGTAGCGCGCCATCATGCCGAGCAGGACGGATTTCCCGACACCTGAACCGGCGAAAAGCCCCATACGCTGTCCGCGACCCACGGTCAGCAGGGCGTTAATGGCGCGGACGCCGACATCCAGCACATCGGTGATCGGTGTACGTTGCAGCGGGTTAAACGGCGGCGTGATAAGCGCCGCGCGATAGCCGGTGTCCGGCGGCGGTAATCCATCCAGTGGCTTGGCGCTGCCATCTAGCACACGGCCGAGCAATTGCGTACCGAGCGGCAGTTGTTTACCTGCGGTCTGGCCGTCGGCGGCAATACGGGCATACACCCGCGCGCCCGGCAAAATACCTTCCACTTCTTCCAGTGGCATCAGGAACAGGCTCTGACCGTTAAAGCCGACCACTTCGCTTTCGACTTCCTGTACGACCGGCCCGTCATGGCGCTCAATCAGGCAGGTCGCACCCAGCGGTAACTGCAAACCGGTGGCTTCCAGTACCAGACCTGTTGCCCGCGTCAGACGGCCATAACGACGGACTGACGGCGTACGCGCCATGCGTTTTTCCGCGTCATCCAGCGTTTTCAGCAAACGGCTCAGTCGGGCGGTCATCAGAGATCTCCCGGTGCGGCGAGACGGCACAGTTCATGCCAGCGGGTGGCCAGCGAAGCGTCCATATCGCCATCTTCGGCACTGACTTTACAGCCGCCGCTGTGGATCTGGCTGTCGGCCAGCAGTCGCCAGCCGTTCATGCTCAGGCTGGCTCCCAGTTGCAGTTCCACACGCTCGAAATCTGCCGGGTTAACGCGCAGTTGCGGTTTGCCCTTGAACATCGGTTCCTGCTGGATAAGTTGTTGGATCTGATTAAGCAGGGCGGAACCGTCACAAATCGGCGCCTGACCAATAATCTGTTTGGCGGCAGTCAGCGCCATTTGCATCAGACGGGAAGCAATGACGCTGTCCAGCGCATCCAGTGTTTGCTGGAAGTCAGAAACCATATGCTGCCAGTGTTCAGTCAGAACCGCCTGCTGTTGCTGACCTTCCTGCAAACCCTGCTGCTGCCCGGCTTCCAGACCTTGCTGGAAACCGGCGGCGTAACCTTGTTTCTGTCCGGCTTCAAGACCCTGCTGGAAACCCTGTTGTTCGGCGTGACGCTGAAGATTGAGCAATTCATTCTGGTCTACCTGAACTTTTGGCAGACCGTCGTCTTGCTCTGGTTCGCCGCCGGCCAGCAAAGGTTCATCGGGCGTGGTAAAGACGGGCATTCTGAGGTCGCCCGGTCTCCACCGCTGCCATGGCAAAGCATTGATGCGCTCAGCATGACGTTCTTCCGCCGTTTTCTTTTCCGGTGCCGGTTTGTCAGACTCTGGTGAGTCAGTATTAGGAGCATCAGACATAAGAATCCTCGCCGCCGCCAACCATCATTTCGCCGGACTCTGCCAGGCGGCGAACCGTCTGCAGAATTGCTTTTTGTTCGTTCTCGACCAGAGACATACGCATCGGTCCGCGGTTTGCCAGATCGTCGCGCAGGATATCTGCCGCACGTTGCGACATGTTGCGCAGGAATTTGTCGCGCAATGGCTGTTCCGCCCCTTTCAGTGCAACCAGTAACGATTCGCCTTCGACTTCCTGCAACAGGCGCTGGATACTGCGGTCGTCCACATCCACCAGGTTTTCGAACAGGAACATCTCGTCGATAATTTTCTGCGCCAGTTCGCCGTCGTAACCGCGAACGGCTTCGATAACCGCCTCTTCCTGCTGAGTTTTCATCAGGTTGATAATTTCTGCCGCAGTACGAACACCGCCCATCTTCGAACGTTTGAGGTTCTGGCCGTCGAGCAGGTTGTTCAGCACTTCGGTCAGTTCCGCCAGCGCCGCTGGCTGGACACCGCCGAAGGTCGCGATACGCAGCATGACGTCGTTGCGCAAACGCTCGTCGAACAGCGCCAGAATATCGGCAGCCTGACCACGTTTGAGGTGAACGAGGATGGTGGCGATAATCTGCGGATGTTCGTCGCGGATAAGATCGGCTGCCATCAGCGGTTCCATGAAGTTCAGTGTTTCCATGCCGCTGGTGGTTTCGCGCGATTCCAGAATGTCTTCCAGCAGGCTTGACGCACGCTCCTCGCCCAGCGCTTTGGTCAGTACCGCACGCAGATATTCGCTGGTATTGACGCTCAGTGCGGCGTACTGCTCGGATTCGTCCTCGAACTCGTTCAGCACTTCCGCCAGCTGCTTGTTAGAAATTTGATGGATATTCGCCATCGCGCCACTGATTTGCTGCACTTCGCGAGGGGAGAGGTGTTTGAACACCTCCACCGCGCGGTCTTCACCCAGCGTGATCATCAAAATGGCGCTTTTTTCGGTTCCGGTCATAGTCATGGTTGTTCGGTACTCATCCATTGGCGGATAACCAGGGCGACGATACGAGGATCCTTATCGGCCAGCTCCTGCACACGTTGGGTCTGAACTTCAACACTGACACGCTGTTGTGAACGTTTACGTTTTTCCAGCTCGTCATTGCTGAGTTTGACCGGTTTACTGCCTTCAGGCTGTGGCATGGTGGCGGCAAGCGCGGCTGCGGCTGCGGCATCTTTCTCTGCCTGCTGTTTGCGCAGCATCGGACGAACCATCTTGCGCCACAACAGCCAGGCCACAATCAGCACCAGTAACCAGCGACCTGCATTGAGTAACTGATCGAAGAACGCCTGTTGTTTCCAGAACGGCAGCTCGCCGGAATCGTCAGCCGCTTCGTTGAACGGTGTATTCACCACGTTCAGCGTATCGCCACGTTCCTGAGAGAAGCCCATCGCTTCGCGTACCAGATCATCAATTTTCTTCAACTGATCGTCAGTCAGCGGCTTCGCTTTGCCATCCGGTCCGACCTGGTAGTTAACGACAACCGCCGCAGACAGACGCTGCACGGCGCCGGCGCTGTGCTGGGTATGCGTGATGGTGCGGTCAACTTCATAGTTGGTGGTTTCATCACGACGACGGTTAGACGGCACATTGGCATTCGCGGTGGTGGCTGCATTTTGCGCATTATTGCCGGTCTGATTTTGTGTGCCATTTGCATTGTTTGCCGCTGGCGGGTTCGTCACCGGTGCCGTCGCTGCCGGAGCAGGCTGGTTGCTCAGTGCACCCGGCACGCCGCCGACCGATGACGCGCCAATCTGGTCGCTGGTGCTTAACTGACGTGACCGCACAGCCGCTTTATCGGCTGAACCATTTGGCTGATAGTTTTCATCTGTCTGTTCACGGCTGGCGTAATCAATCTGCGCGGTGATTTGCGCATGCACGTTACCGTTGCCGACCACCGGTTGCAGAATGGACTCGATACGACGTTGCAGACGACCTTCCACTTCATTGGCATATTTCAGCTGGGAAGCATTCAGGTCACGCCCGTTGTTATCAGATTGCGTCAGCAGATGACCGCTCTGATCCACCACGGTAACGTTCGCAGGCGGTAAGCCGGAAACACTGCTCGACACCATATAAACGATGGCGTTGATCTGGCCGTCATCCAGCGCACGCCCCGGCTGTAAATTCAGGGTCACAGAGGCGGAAGGATTTTTTTGTTCGCGGACAAATAAGGAAGGCTTAGGAATGGCTAAATGGACACGGGCGCTGCTGACCGGGCCCAGCGTTTCGATGGTACGTGAGAGCTCACCTTCCAGCGCGCGCTGATAGTTGATCTGCTCGCTAAACTGGCTGATGCCGAATTTTTCCTGATCCATTAATTCAAAACCAACCGCGCCGCCTTTAGGTAAACCGGCAGCCGCCAGTTTCAGACGCGTTTCATACACTTTGTCGGCAGGGATCAGCAACGCACCGCCGTTATCAGAAAACTGATAAGGAATGTTCATTTGGGTCAGCTGAGTGACGATGGCGCCGCCATCCTGGTCACCGAGATTACTGAAGAGCACCTTATAAGTAGGCTGCTTAGCCCACAGCATCATGACAACAACAATAGCCACGGCTGCCGCAGCAGCGATGGCGATAGGAACTTTTGGGTTGGCGCGCAGGCGATTAAGCAACGCAGTAAAACCGCTTGGAGGGGTTTCTGCGCCGGCTATTGCGGAACTCATACAAGATCCCTATTTAGCTGTTGAATGGTGGTGTTCATGTTGTCTCTTAACAAAACAGACTCCCAAGTGCGCAATCGTTGAAGCGTGACATTTTTCAGTCCTCCATACAGGCAGGCCTATTTTCTAGGTGAGCCATTATTTGCCGCTTAACGCAAAGTTAATGGCCCGATAAGCCATGGTTTTTAGGTTCAATTACCGCGTTTAGGAAAAAACTGATGTGATAGGGTGTCATTCCATGAAAGAAGCCATTTGTTCACCGACACCCCGATAACCGGAGAAAGCATGTCAATTCAAGGCATTGAGAGCGTTTTACAGCAGATGCAGGCCACGGCTATTCAGGCCGGTGCCGCACCAAAGACCGATACCGCATCAGAGGCCGGTTTTGCCAGCGAATTAAAAGCGGCATTAGGTAAGATCAGCGAGACCCAGAACAACGCAAAACTGGAATCTGAAAAGCTGGAGATGGGTGTTCCCGGTGTCAGTCTGAACGACGTGATGGTCGATCTGCAAAAATCCTCGATTTCATTGCAGCTTGGGGTCCAGGTAAGAAATAAACTGGTAGCAGCGTATCAGGATGTGATGAACATGTCGGTGTAGGGGAGAATCTGGCGGATAAAGCGAGTGCAGGGGGTGAGCAAAAAGTTTGCCCTGTTATCACCTCCATTGAACACAATGAAAATATTATTTTCTAACTGATTAATTTGTATTAATAACTGCTAATTATTTCTCCTTCCTATTTCACTTAATAAATAACATCAGAAACACATCCGTTTTTTACGTTTAAGGCGTACTTTTACCGTTGTTATTCGCATGATAGCTTTTAATTAGCTTGTTAATCATCATGCGAGTTATTTCACCCGGATTTTTACAATCTGACACCATTGTTTTTAATTTGTATTAAGTTTGGTGTTCGGATATTTATTGTCCGGTAATTCTTATGAAGCCTGTAGATCCATGCGCAGGCAGGGGAAAATGATTAATAATCATTATCAGCATCCTTCGCGGCTGACCGGAGTATCAGCCAGATCAACAACCCGATGACCGCCAGAACGATGAGTACAATAAAAAGAATTTTCATCAGTACACCATGCTTAAATTTTCCGCCATGCTCTCTCAGATTGACATAAATTGACAATCTATTTCGGCGTGAAGTAAGCGTAATTATTGCTTCAAAACGTTACGTTATAAAAAGTTTAATTTAAGAGATGAAAAAGACAATGAAATTAACCCCGCCATGATTGAAAATGACCGGACGGGATGCCGCCCGGCGGGGTTGTGAATCATTCAATAATCGTTTCGGATATCATTTATTGATGAGCTGATAAAGAACCATGCGGCAATACCTGTGATCATCGCAATACTTAACATTATGTTCATGGCTCCAGTCCTTCACGTCAGTAGGGTGAGTTGCATCTTTACGGAGCATCTGATCGAATTGTTACAGGAAGTCAGTTATGGGGGAATTTTGGCCACTTTATTTACTTTCCTCCTGTTACTATTATCGACCTTAACGGGCAGTAACTTGAGGTTGCAGAGGGAATAAATCAGCGTTGTGAATGGGATAACCGGCGAGTTGTAACGGAGAACTGTAAGTTTCAGAAAAAATGTTACCGGTGTCACAAAATTGTCCTTTGCATGGGCAGGTTTATTTGCCAGAATCGCAAAAAAAAACGCTTCACCTGCATAAAGCACCTGCACAAAATGATAATCCGTCCCCCTCGTCACTGGTTCTTGCGTTTGTTCGCCTGGCATGGTTCTGTCCTGCCCAGTATTCTGTTCCGTCTGAGTCTCAATTTACTGATGTCACTTGCCGCCATTCTCACTCTTCCCTGGTATGAGACCCTTGGCGTGAAACTCACACTCGCGCCTTTCAGCCTGCTCGGTGTCTCTATTGCGATCTTCCTCGGCTTTCGTAACAGCGTCGCGTACGCACGTTATATTGAGGCGCGGCAATTATGGGGTGGTTTGCTGATTGCCTGCCGGACATTACAAAGTCAGGTGATGGCTGTGTGTCCGGGAGAGGCGCAGCGCGTGACTGCGTTGCTGCTGGCGTTCTGTTTCAGCCTCAAGCACCAGTTGCGTCACAGTGATCCGCGTCCGGATCTTCAGCGTTTGCTGGGTGACGATGCGGAAGATATTCTGTCGCGCCGTGCGCCGACAAATATGGTTCAGCTGCGGTTGTCACAATGGCTGGCTGAACGACGCCGCAGCGGTGAACTGTCGGATATTGTCTATACCCATATGGATTCCACGCTGTTACAGCTTTCACAAGTGGTCGGTGGGTGTGAACGCATCGTTAGCATGCCGATTCCGTTTGCGTACGGTCTGTTGCTGCACAGGACGGTATATCTGTTCTGTAGTTTGTTGCCGTTTGCACTGGTGGTGGATTTGCACTACATGACGTTGCTGGTGTCAGGTTTTATTTCTTATAGTTTTTTGTCGCTTGATACGCTGGCGGAAGAGCTGGAAATGCCTTTTGGTCTGGCCAATAACCATCTACCGCTGGATGCTATGTGCACCAACGTAGAGATTAACCTGCGTGAGATGAACAACCAGACGCAACTGCCGGATACCCCGATGCCGGATCCGCGCTTCCGTCTGACGTAGAGGTGATCGTGCGCACGAATTGGCTAATTATTAATCAGTGCAATGGCAAAATTCTTAATGTTCATGAAGCTGTCATAATTTAGAAACAAAAGTGAAATAGGATGTAGGAGCTAAAACAATCCCTTCCGATATCACGAGGTCGTTATGTCAGTTATTCAGGCCAAATCATTGCACGAAGCTGAAGATCTGCTTAATTCCGGTATGGTGAAAAAAGTCGAGCTGGCTTTTAATATTAACAGTGATGAGTTTTTCAAACTTGCGCTGGAATGTGGTGACCGTGGTGCGAAAATTACCAAGGGTAAAAATTTCTTTATCATCACACTTAAAAAATGGGTTATTCCGTCGAATGACCAGACTGCAACAAAAAGCAACGTTCTGATGTAATTGCTTTTTGCATCTCCATAACCCTGTCATAAGACAGCGTTATGGAGGTATTTATTGCCACTTCTGCCGTTTCCCGTGCGTTACCTCATCGCTTTCATCATATAAACACTCAGCGGATCCGGGGACAACGCATAGTCGCCAAACGCTTCTGTCCGGCAATAACCCAGTTTTTCATACAGCGTGATGGCTTTTTCCTGAAACACACCCGTTTCCAGAAACAGGTCTTTGTACCCCAACGCTTTCAGTTTCTTTTCCATTGCGGCAATCAGTAATGAGGCAATGCCCTGACCGCGATACAGCGGGCTCACGTAAACACGTTTCATTTCCGCGAGGCCGTGTTTTGTGATAAACAGACAGGCGCAACCGGCCCAGTCATCATCAACCCTCGCCATAAAACACGTGATCTCACCTTCATCAAGTTCAGTGATGTTAATTCCCTGAAACGATTCCGGCGGGTAGAGCGGATATTGATAGGCATCCAGCTCAGCAATCAGTCGTGTCAGATGCGGATGAGTCGCATCGGTTTCAAAAATCTGGGCACTCACAGCGCAGGCTCTCAATGTAACAAAGTGGATTTATATTTTTAACTTAAATCACCCCGAAAACAAGGGACTGGCAGGCAGAAGTGTGGCGGAAAACCGCCTTTGCGTAAGAAGAGTGTAAAATTTAATTATGTTCCTGATACGTCTGTCAGAGTTATCCGATTTTAAGTGCCTCCGCTTCATTTTATACATGTTCTTTATTTCTTTTATGTAACATTCATCCCGAGTGATTAATGTATGCGATGAAATAACCTGGAGTGATTAATGATTTGCGTGTTATCGCGCTGGGGGAAAGGAAGTATATTATAAGAGGTTGATTGAAAGGATAAAATTATGGCTGTCTATCCTGTTGGCGTTTTTGTCACGCTTACTTTTACACCAGGTTTATTTGAAATTGTCGCTGTTCTGGATGAGGTTAAACCAGTGCAATATCAGGTCATTAACGTTGAAACGGGCAATGTGATCAGGGTGAATGAACACTTTATCCGCGGCATCGTGAAGCCTTAGTGATTTGTATTAAATGACGATGAACTCAGGAGGCCGGGCAATACTGTTTGCCCGGCCTTTCGTTTTTAGTCCGGCATCAGGTTGTTAAAATCCTCTTCATACAGGCTGCGGCATTCTTCCATAAACTCCGGGTATCCCAGTTCTGAGGTCTGAACTTCACGGCCAAGTCGCTTTTCCAAATCTTCGTGAAACCACTCAAATTCGCCATGCAGGATGCCGGTAAATCCGGTCAGTATGATGCATTGCTGTGGCGTCAGTTTTTTCACAGGGGTTCCTCATGATTTTCGGGTGGCAAAAGACGGTTACGCCAGCTCTTGCGCAATATAAATGTTGAAAGAGAGAAGTGCTTCACGCCGGTATCCGGCAGGACGCGGCAATATATTCTATCCTCTAATTAATTCCACTGGAAAACAAGGAGTCACATATGGATCAGGATCTGTTTGAACAGGCACCGCTGCCGCTGCTTACACGGTTTGAGATCGGTGACAGGGTCAAGTTGCTGACGTTTCCGGTAGGCGTACATCCGGCCAGCTATCAGCTTGATGTGGCGATCACCAGAATTCATGATGGTGAATTTGAAGGTGAAATTGTGCGCATTGCGCCACTTGGCCGTCTGGGGCATCACGAGGCGCATTTTACGGTGGGCGGGCATGTTGAATTTTTCGCCCGCAACATTCAGGGGATGGCGGCCTGAAAGTCAGGTGGCTCCTGAAAACAAAACCCCGCGTTAATGGCGGGGTTTATGGCTTTCAAAAAACAATTTTTACATCAAGGGTTTCACGTGCTTGGTGAGCGCCTGGGTGGTTAATTCGTCGGCTTTAATTTTCGAACAATTTCCACAATAGCCCACAAGATACCAGTTCCCGTCTGCGCCTTTTTCCGGATTAACTTTGTAGCGTTCGTTGCGTTTACCGTAAAACTCGCGTTCCGCGTTCTGTGCTGCGTCTTCCCAAAAGCACAACGAAAACTGATGTTGTTTATCAACATGCCGTTGTCCGTTGCGGCTTCCGCCAACCAGTAAATAATGATATTCAGACATGCATCCTCCTTTTCCCAATACGGGCAATTATCCTGACAACAAGTGTAAAACTCGTTTCACCTGGAAAAGCTCATCCGAAAGACTGCAAAAACTTCAAAGGGCGTGCTGAAGACAACCCGTCGCACAATTCTTATTCCTCTAAAATTATAGAGCACGATCTTACTTGGGGATGGGAAAGCGGGAAAAATGTGACCATTATCACTTTTTATTTTTTACCGAGTGTGATGCGCCTCTTACAACAAATTCATCTGTTGTGCGTTGTCCGGTGTGTCTGAGATTTTTTTGTTAGATTTTCGTTCTTTAGCGACCGGAGCAGGGCGCTGCATTTCCTGATGAAGCCAGTGCAAAATCACCGTCACGGCATAGTGCTGCTGTGCGGGTGTCATAGCCGTATGTGCGGGGATGTGATGCCACTTTTCCAGACAGCCGCGACAGCAGGTGGCCGTTGCGTGCTGGGCAATGAATACCGGGTGACCGCGCATCGGCGTCTGTTTTCCATCCTGTTCTGGCTCTGCCGGGGCAAGGCGCTTAGCAATGAAATCCGCCGCGTGCTGGCTGACCGTCTCCGGCCCTTTATCCTGGCAATACCGGTACTCTTTGGCACCGAGATGGAAACGCTGGCGGAAAGGTGAAGCGGCCAGGCGCTTAAAAACATGATCGATGGAAAACATAATCTGGATGTCCGGGTCAATTCTAGGCGCAGAAATAGCGGCGTTAATCACATCATCAGTCGCCATCAGCGGCTGCCAGACCATGTTAGTCTGGCCTGACTATTCCACTCCCGCAGGAACCTGCAATGGCAGAAAAACATGTTATAGATTTGGTCATGTCGGTCAACAAGCAAGCTGAAGAAACTGCCATGCAACAGATAATGCTGCGAAACTTTATCATTGTGATGTGTCGCAGTATGACCGACGAACAAAAGAATCAGGTGAGATGGCAGATGCGCCAGATCCACCAGGTGTCGGATGCTGAACACCGCAACGGCGATACCGACATGCTGGAAAAAACACGGCGGGATGTTGAAATTATGCTGGAGCTGATCAATTAGGTTTCATCTGATGCCCGTTTCATTTCTCATGCGCTATCGTTAACACAATGATAACCAAAGGGAGAGTAAGATGGGATTCTGGAGAGTATTGATCACAATTCTTGTGCCGCCATTGGGCGTATTGATTGGCAACGGTTTCGGCGGTGCGTTTCTGCTGAACATTATCCTGACACTTTGCGGTTACCTGCCGGGTCTAATCCACGGATTTTGGGTGCAGACTCGCAAATAACACATTGTCTCGCAATAACACAGTCTTGCCGTTATCTGATCCCGGTCAGCAGGCCGGGTTCAAGATATTAAGAGGGCATTCAGTGCAGGCAAACTCAGAACAGAGAGAAGAGAAGGACGACCGGCAGACTCATCGGCCAGGTAAATCCGATAATGCCGGAAGTTAACAGTCTTATTTTTATCGTATCGCGGCTCACCAGCAAAGTGAACAGCACCGCAATGCCCAATCCGCCCCAGTAAATTGTTTTAATCACTTCCCACCAAACGTGCACAACTCACTCCTGCCCATGAATAAAATAACGGCGTGTATGATATTCCGTTAACATCTGGTAATCAAATATTGTGTGATGTTACTCAAGGTTTTGTATTGTATCTGTTTGGCGCGAGTTGTTATATGTTGTCGATTGTGAGCAGCGCAGGGGTAGAAAGGGGGCGTAAATGACCACGGATGGCGGTAGGGGCGAATCCAAAACGTTTCCGGAAACGCTCGGCAAAACGCGAGCCGCTTTCATAACCTACCTGATGTGCAATATGTGAAATGGCCAGATCGGTGCATTGCAACAACCGCAGTGCGTGGGTCATGCGTACATCGATCATCAGATTTCGCAGCACGCAATTTTCGCCCGCAAGACGTCTGCGCAACATCACTTCATTCATCATCAGCTTTTCTGCCACTTCGGCGGCGGTAAATGATTTATGCAGATTATTGACTAATAATTCACGTACGTTATCTGTCACGCTTTCACTGTGCTGCACTGAATACCGCACACCCAGTTGCGACAGCCAGAGTAACTGTTCGAGCATGCGGTGGCGGGTTATCGGTGCGGGCAGACCATGGTGCCAGAGAATGGCTGAGTGAGTGTCGGTAAAACTTTGTTTGAACGCACCGGGGATGTGCGGAATGACTTGCAGGGTATTAACAGCAAGAAGTGGCGGGCTGAAGCCGGTTGCGTGCAGGCCTGCATCACTGAGTAACTGATGATCCCATGCCATGATGGCGCAGCTGAAAGGGCCATTTCCGGATAAATGGTGAGTCATGCTCAACGTTTGTCCACTGTTAAGCACCAGCATTTCGCCAGCCTGCAGTGTGACTTGCTGTGCCTGATCCGTAATTGAGAGGCTTCCGTTCTGAATGAGAACCAATTGTGGCTTATCAATATAAACATCATGAATAAAAAGTTCACTATGCTGAATAAGCAGAGAAATGGTTCCTATCCCTGGAGTCACTTTTATTTTACGAACCATGATGATGATGCCCGAAAATGACGACGGCAACCTGTAGTGTGCTGCCTGATAAATAATTCCCGCTTTGCTAATACAAACAGGCTGCCGGTTAATATGTGTAAGTTATGGGAGCAGACAGAGAGAACTAGCCCTGGCAGCCAGGCGCTCTCTGCCTCTGAAACCTTATTTTTGCACAAGAAATATTGGAAAGAAAACAAACAAATATTTAATAATTATTGGCGATCGCCGAAGGCAATCGAACGGAGGTCAATTTTTCCGTAAGTCGTATTCACTTGTTGTTGTCGGGACGACTGACCAATCAGCTCGGTGAGTTTATTCATCCGGGCTTGTAACAATGTTTTAATCGTATTTTCGTTATCAAGAATAATGCGCAAATAGCGGCGGACATCATTCTGAATCATTACCGATGTCTGTTCTGACATCGGTAACCGGGTCGTGGCTTCGACTGCTTTGACGTAACTGACTTCGAGCTCAACCAGCTCATCCCATTTCTCTTCTCTCGCCAGCCGCAACATCTGCTCGCTTAAAGACAGGATCAGTTGATATTCATTAACCAGATACTGATGTTGATCCATTATATTGGTCCTGCGACGGGTGGTAGTTTGGGCCGATTTGCCGCCAGGCATCGGCGATATTTTCAAGCAAGGTCAGCACCTCAGCGATGGCCTCTTGATCGTTGTGTAAATTTGCATGCAATAAACGACGGACCATATAGGAATAAAGCGCTTCGAGGTTATCCACTAATTCAGGATCGCCTTTTTCACGACTTAATCCGGCTTTCAGTCCGCTGTCGATAATGTTAATTGCCATAGACAGTGATTTGCCTTTTTCGGCAATGCTGCCCTGCTGGATAAAAATACGAGCACGGATCAGGGCGCTGCGCGCCCCGTCGAATAACATCGTCACCAGCTGATACGGAGTGGCGCTCATGACGCCACTTTCAAGGCCTACCTGTGCGTAGGCCTGAGTTCCTTTTGCATTATACATATTCAGTTTCCTTACTAGCTTGAACTTGATGAGGACATAGCTTCGAACTGCTGCGTCAGATAATCCGCTGTGCTGTTGAGCTTCTGGATCGAGACATCAAGTGCCGTGAATTGCGTTTTATAACGGGCGATGGTGTCGTTAATGCTGGTGTTCACCTTGTTGTACTGCTCGGTGAGGCTTTTCAGCGTGGTGTTCACAGCCGTCTGGGCATTAGCAATCGTACCGGTGCTGGTGTTCAGGAACCCGCTGTTCAGGTTGCTGATGTTGGTCATCACGCCGGTGGTTTTGCCGTCACCTACCATCATGGTCTGCACAGCATTCGGGTTACTGGTTAACGCTGCACTCAGCTTGGTGCTGTCAACTTCCAGCTTACCGGTGTCCGGGTCAGTGGTAATACCGATACTCTGCAATGAACTTACTGAACCAGAACCCGAGACGCCGGTGATCGCTGACTTCAGACGTGTCTGGATGGTACGCAGTGCGCTGTCACCCAGTAATGCGCCGTTGGTACTGTCAGCCGTATCGGTGTTCGTCGCGGTGGCTGTGAACTTGGTCAGGCTGGAGAACGTATCCTGCAACTTGTTATACGCATCAACAAAAGTCTGGATAGCGGTGGAGGCTGTGGAGGTATCTTTCGCCACTGTCAGCGTTGCTGCGGTTGTGGTCGTGCCGGTCAGATTTAACGTAATCCCGTCCTGCGCGTCACTGATGGTGTTGCTTTGACGTTCCAGATCGATGCCATTAAAGGTCAGCTTGGCATTGCCTGCTGTGGCATTTTCGGTCATCGCACCGGTGCCGGTGGATGAGTTATATCCGATAATATTATTCAGCTGGTCATCACCGGTGACGCTGACGGTCATTTCTGAATTGGTACCGGTATTGTTCGCGCTCAGTACCAGCTTGTAGCTGCTGTCATCCACTTTGACGATACTGGCCGTGACACCGCCACCGGCTTTATTGATCGCATCACGAACGCCGGTCAGTGAAGTCTGATCATCGGTCAGTTTGATGCTCAGTGGTTTACTGCCGTCGCCCTGGCTGATGGTCAGGGTACGGGTATTATCAGTGGTCGTAGCGCCCAGTGCGGTTTTATTGCTCGACTGCGTGGCAGAAACCAAAGACTGCGCAGAGGCCAGCTGTGTCACGGAAACGGAATATTTACCCGCCGCGGCGCCGGTGCCGGTTGTCACACTGAACGCAGACGTGTTGCTCGACGAAGCCGTGGTCGCCCCGTAAGTATTGGTCGATGACAATGCGGTCGCAGCGTCAGAAAAAGTTTGTAATGCGCTTTGGAGCGTGCCATAAGCCGTCAGTTTGGCGCTATAGCTGGTTTGTGCCGCGGTGATCGGGGTTAAACGTTTTTTTTCTGCAGTCGTCAGGTTATCCAGCAGGTCTGAAAGTTGTAAACCTGAACCGATACCTAATGAAGAGATAGTGCCTGAAGTGGCCATAATTATCCTTTACAGTTTGATTGCCCTGAGTACGTGAATTTACAGTCGCCTTCGCTTCGTTCGTTCACCGGTTTTCCTGACGGATGTCAGGTAACGGGTTCACTCCCTCGCCGCTTACTGCAACTCCAATGACTTTAGGTATAAAAGAGTCTTTAAGCCCTATCGGCACGACGGAGAAAAAGTTTAATAGATCACAACAAAAAGTAATGGCGTGAATAGGCGGTATAAGGAAGGGTAATTCTCAAAGTAAGAAAACCGGATTTTTTGAGAAATAATTCTAAAGGTTACCGCAGTACCGCCGATACAAGTTTGGACGGTGATGAACGCCGTGGGCAATAAGCCCGAACCCTTAACCAGATTTGAAGGAATACACTCATGGCTCAAGTTATCAATACCAACACGCTGTCTCTGATGACTCAGAACAACCTGAACAAATCCCAGTCCGCTCTGAGCACCGCTATCGAGCGTCTGTCCTCCGGTCTGCGTATCAACAGCGCAAAAGACGATGCTGCTGGTCAGGCGATTGCTAACCGCTTCACTTCTAACATCAACGGTCTGACTCAGGCTTCACGTAACGCCAACGACGGTATCTCTGTTGCGCAGACCACTGAAGGTTCACTGAGCGAAATCAACAACAACTTACAACGTATTCGTGAGCTGTCTGTTCAGGCTGCTAACGGCACCAACTCCGATTCCGACCTGACCTCAATCCAGGACGAAATCACTTCCCGTCTGTCTGAAATCGACCGTGTATCTGGTCAGACTCAGTTCAACGGCGTGAACGTACTGGCCTCTAACCAGACGATGAAAATCCAGGTTGGCGCTAACGATGGTCAGACTATCGACATCGACCTGCAGAAAATCGACTCTACCACTCTGGGTCTGAACGGTTTCTCAGTAGCAAGCAACGCACTGAAAACCAGCGATGCAATCACTCAGGTTGGCGCAAGCGGCTCCCTGAAAAACGTTGACCTGTCTGCAGCGGCAACTTCTCTGGGCCTGGACGCAAGCAAACTGTCTCTGAAAAACGTTCAGACAGCAGCTGGCGCAGCGACTGCAACTTACGTTGTTTCTGATGGTACCAGCAACTACGCTGCATCTGTAGATGACGCAACTGGCGCTGTAACACTGAACACCACTGACGTTTCTTACACTGACACTGACAACGGTGTTACTGCAGGTACTCAGACTGGCAAACTGGTTAAAGTTGGCGCAGACGCCACTGGCGCAGCGGTAGGTTACGTTACCGTTCAGGGTAAAGACTACAAAACTGCAGCTGGCGCTATCGTTGACGGCGGCGCTACCGGTACTGCGAACGTTGCAAGCACCATCGGCGACATCGCCAGTGCTGCTAACACCAACGCTTACACTGGCGTTGCGACTTCTGATCCACTGAAAGCAATCGACGCTGCCATCGCTAAAGTTGACACCTTCCGTTCTTCACTGGGTGCGGTTCAGAACCGTTTCGATTCTGCCATCACCAACCTGGACAACACCACGACTAACCTGTCTTCTGCACAGAGCCGTATTCAGGATGCTGACTACGCAACAGAAGTTTCAGCAATGTCTAAAGCACAGATCCTGCAGCAGGCTGGTACTTCAGTATTGTCTAAAGCTAACCAGGTTCCTCAGTCTGTACTGTCCCTGCTGCAATAATTGTCTTAGTCGACAAATTACGCAGTTCGGTTACAAACAGAACAAACCCCGCTCCGGCGGGGTTTTTTTTAACTAAAATTTACCATTCTTAAGGATTAATGCGGGGCATTCGCTGGTATAATTTAAGATAATCTTTATGTTGCGATTGTTTTTTAGTCAATCGTTTGCGGTGTTACCGGCGGACGTCTGCAAACAGAATCTGCGAGACATAATCAAAATAACCGCGTTTTTCAGGCCTTATTCAGCCGATTGATTAGCGATTATCACTGGCACAATGATACTGACCCTAAATTTGCCAGGTTACGACAGTGAGCGATCTGTATACCGCCGACGGCGTGATAGACAAAAATTCTTTGTGGCAGCGCTATGTTCCGCTTGTGCGCCATGAAGCCCTGCGTTTGCAGGTGCGGCTTCCCGCCAGCGTAGAGCTTGATGATCTACTGCAAGCGGGCGGGATCGGCCTGTTAAATGCGGTTGAGCGTTTTGATGCGATGCAGGGGACGGCGTTTACGACGTATGCCGTTCAGCGTATTCGCGGCGCGATGCTCGATGAGTTGCGTAGCCGCGACTGGGTGCCGCGTAGTGTCAGACGTAATGCGCGTGAAGTGTCCCAGGCGATGCATAGCGCAGAACAGAAATTAGGGCGACCGCCGAGTGAAGGAGAGGTGGCGCAGGTGCTGGATATTCCCATTGAGGAATACCGGCAGATATTAATGGATACGAACAGTAGCCAGTTGTTTTCTTATGACGAATGGCGCGAAGAGCACGGCGATACTGCCGAGGCATTGATGGAAGGGCACGAAGAGGCCAACCCGTTACATCATCTGTTGGAGGGTAATTTACGCCACCGGGTGATGGAAGCTATCGATGCGTTACCTGAACGGGAGAAGTTGGTACTTACGCTTTACTACCAGGAAGAGTTGAATTTAAAAGAGATCGGGGCGGTGCTGGACGTCGGGGAATCCCGTGTAAGCCAGCTCCACAGTCAGGCGATTAAGCGTTTGCGAACACGCCTGGCCAACGACCACTGATCCGCTTTTTCCTGGCCGGTTATACATTTTATATCCCTTATCAGGAATAAATTTATGCCAGCGGGAATCAAAACAAGGCCTTTAAGCCGTTATCTTAAAGATTTTAAACACAGTCAGACTCATTGCTCACAGTGTGCAAAAGAACTCGACAGGATGGCACTGGTGTTTCGCGGGCAAATCATCAATAAAGAGGCCATCGCCAAGATGGACCAGCCTATTGATGATGACGTGTGGCACAACCTGTCGCAGGAACTGACCGCACTGTGTCGTTTTTGCAGTGAGATAAGCTGTAACAGCCATTCGTCCTATTTTGACATTATGGCGTTTAAGCAATATCTGTTTGAGCAGACTGAGATGAATCACAGCACGGTGCGCGAGTATGTTGTCCGCCTCCGCCGTCTGGATGAAATCCTCTCTGCAAACAACTATCCTCTGGATAAACTTTCAGGGGACAGTATCCACCAGCGGATCATCAATGATTTGCCGGTGGCGGGTCATGACAACTACCGTATTGCCCTGCGCAAATACGACCAGTATCTGGCCTGGCAGAAATCCGCGTAATCGGATCTCAGACAGACTGACACGCAATGCACAAACAGGCTCCTCCGGGAGCCTGTTTTTTTGTCTTGAATCTGTCCGCAGTTTCTATAAATTCTTTATATACTTACTCAATAACCTGTCTCTAAACTCAAACCAACTTCGACTATAACGACTTCGTGCGGCACCGTGCTGTGCGTCAGGGGAACATCGTGCCTGCTAAAATTTCTTTGCTTAAAACCCGGCTGGAAGCCTTCGATCGGATCGATTTACTGGGCAGCGCCACGCCGCTGGAAAAACTGCATCGTCTTTCCGAATACGCCGGACGTGACATTTACATTAAACGCGATGACATCACGCCGCTGGCGATGGGCGGTAACAAGCTGCGCAAACTGGAATATCTGGCCGCCGCAGCGCTGGCAGAAGGTGCGGATACGCTGGTGACCGCTGGTGCCATTCAGTCAAATCATGTACGCCAGACCGCCGCCGTGGCCGCCAAACTGGGCCTGAAATGCGTTGCGTTGCTGGAAAACCCGATCGGCACCACCGAAGTCAATTATCTGAGCAACGGCAACCGTCTGCTGCTGGATCTGTTCAATGTGGAAGTGGTGATGTGTGACGCGCTTGATGACCCGATGGCGCAGCTTGCAGAACAAGCCGAACGTCTGGAAGCACAAGGTTTTCGTCCCTACGTCGTGCCGGTTGGCGGTTCCAATGCGCTTGGTGCACTCGGCTACGTGCAGTGCGCGCTGGAAATCGCCGAGCAGTCTTCGGCCAGTTTTGTGGATTTCAGTGCCGTGGTGGTGGCATCGGGCAGCGCCGGTACGCACGCTGGTCTGGCCGTCGCTTTGCAACATTTAATGCCAGACACGCAGTTGATTGGTGTGACAGTGTCGCGCAGTGCCGATGCCCAGCGTCCCAAAGTTGAAGCCATTGCCCGGGAAGTGACAACACAATTACAACTGGGTGAGAAAACGCCGTCAATTACCTTGTGGGACGAATATTTTGCGCCACGCTACGGTGAGCCGAATGAAGCCGGAACCGCCGCCGTGAAATTGCTGGCAGAGCAGGAAGCCATGCTGCTGGATCCGGTGTATACCGGCAAAGCGATGGCCGGATTGCTCGACGGTATAGCGCGTGGTTTGTTCCCGGATGAAGGCCCGATCCTGTTCATTCACACCGGCGGTGCACCGGCACTGTTTGCGTATCATCCGCAGGTTTAATACTCTAAAATCCGCTTATGCTTTTTTGAGCTAAGATTATAGAATTATATTCCTGATAACTGACGCAGCGGGTGCTACTGTGCGCAAATTCGTAGGGGATATAGCGTTCTATAACTAACTATAACTGAGGTGAATATGGGTTTTTCTACACTGCGTCGTCGTTTACTTCTGGGTGCTGTTGCGGTCACGCTGACAGCAGGCATGGTCAGCAATACTTTTGCTGACGAAGGGTTACTGAAGAAAGTCAAAGATCGCGGCACCTTGATTGTCGGGCTGGAAGGGACTTACCCTCCGTTCAGTTTCCAGGGTGAAGACGGCAAACTGACCGGCTTTGAAGTCGAGTTCGCCGATGCACTGGCGCAGCACATGGGCGTTAAAGCGAAACTGCAACCGACCAAATGGGACGGCATGCTGGCTTCGCTGGAATCCAAACGTATTGATGTGGTGATCAATCAGGTGACCATTTCGCCTGAGCGTGAGAAAAAATATGACTTCTCTACGCCATACACCGTTTCCGGTATTCAGGCGCTGACTAAAAAAGGTCAGGAAGGCACCATCACTAAACCTGAAGATCTGAAAGGCAAAAAAGTCGGCGTAGGTCTGGGCAGTAACTACGAGCAATGGTTGCGCGAGAATGTGCAGGGCGTGGACATCCGTACTTATGATGATGACCCGACTAAATATCAGGATCTGCGCGTAGGCCGTATCAACGCCATTCTGGTTGACCGTCTGGCAGCACTGGATCTGGTGAAGAAAACCGGTGATACCTTAGCCGTTGCAGGTGCACCGTTCTCCCGTCTGGAATCTGGCGTGGCCATTCGCAAAGACAACCCGGAACTGCTGGCTGCTATCAACAAAGCGATTGCTGAAATGCAGAAAGATGGCTCGCTCGCCAAAATCTCTGAAAAGTGGTTTGGTGCTGACGTCACAAAATAATACCCGTAAAACCGGAGCGTCAGACTGGCGCTCCGGCTCATTACGAACTGATCCATAAGGTTCTTATCGGATGCAAGAAAGTATTCAACTGGTGCTGGATTCAGCACCATTTTTATTGAAAGGAACACTGTTTACGCTCCAGCTCAGTCTGGGCGGAATGGTGTTCGGTCTTATCCTGGGCTTCGTGCTGGCGCTGATGCGCCTTTCGCATTTCTGGCCGCTGTCATGGTTATCGCGTTTTTACGTCTCCGTTTTCCGTGGCACGCCGCTGATCGCCCAATTGTTTATGATCTACTACGGTCTGCCACAGTTTGGCATCGAGCTGGATCCTATCCCGGCAGCCATGATTGGCCTGTCGCTCAATACCGCGGCCTACACCTCCGAAACCCTGCGTGCGGCGATTTCGTCCATTGAAAAAGGGCAGTGGGAAGCGGCGGCCAGTATTGGTATGAATCCGTGGCAGACCATGCGCCGCGTGATTTTGCCGCAGGCCGCCCGCACCGCGCTGCCACCGCTCGGTAACAGCTTCATCGGCCTGGTAAAAGATACCTCGCTGGCCGCGACCATCCAGGTGCCGGAACTGTTCCGTCAGGCACAGCTTGTGACGTCGCGCACGCTGGAAGTGTTCACCATGTATCTGGCCGCATCGGTTATCTACTGGGTGCTGGCGACCGTTTTATCCTTCCTGCAAAACCGTCTGGAAGACCGCGTTAACCGTCAGGATCAGGAGCCTTCATGAGTACCATTGACGTAAAGCAACTGACAAAAAAATTCCACGGACAAACGGTGTTGCACGGTATCGATTTACAGGTCAACGCCGGCGAAGTGGTAGCGATCATCGGGCCAAGCGGTTCGGGTAAAACCACCTTGCTGCGCAGCATTAACCTGCTGGAAGAGCCGGACGGCGGTACCATAAAAGTCGGCAATATCGAAATTGATGCCAGCAAGCCGCTCAGTAAACAGAAGAATAACGTTCGTGAGCTGCGCAAGCAGGTGGGGTTTGTTTTCCAGAACTTCAACCTGTTCCCGCACCGTTCAGTCCTGGAAAATATCATCGAAGGACCGGTGATTGTGAAGGGCGAGTCAAAAGAAAAAGCCATCGCCACAGCACGTCAGCTCCTGGAAAAGGTCGGGTTAAGCGGCAAAGAAAATGCCTATCCGCGACGTCTCTCCGGTGGCCAGCAGCAACGCGTTGCCATCGCCCGCGCACTGGCGATGAGCCCGGAAGTGATTTTGTTTGATGAACCGACCTCCGCGCTCGACCCGGAACTGGTGGGTGAAGTGCTCAACACTATCCGCGCACTGGCACTTGAGCACCGCACCATGGTGATTGTGACCCACGAAATGAGTTTCGCCCGTGACGTGGCAGACCGCGCTATTTTTATGGATCAGGGGAAAATCGTGGAGCAGGGGCCAGCGAAAGAGCTGTTTTCGAATCCGCAACATGCCAGGACGAAACAGTTCCTGGAGAAATTCCTGGCACACTGAGGTCAAAACCGTGGGCGTCGGCCCACACCGACTTGGGGGACGGCTTATCGCCACCGCCCCCCAAGACCCCCCCGGCTCTTTCACTGCGCGCTTCACTGGAGGCTATGTTTCAGCGAGCGAGGTGACAGCCGCAAAATCCCGCCGCTGCGCGGCAAGATCTCCAGCCTGTCGCAGTGTTTCCTGAAACATAGCTTGCGTGCGGATCACTTGTTTGAAAAAGCGAGGGGAGTTCAGAGGGGAAAAGCTTTTCCCCTCTGGTCGGTTTCGGCGCGAAAGGCCGCGTGATAACCGTTCTTGAGAAACCGAAACTGTCTCGATCCAGCCCTTAATGTAACGGGAAATTTTTTCAGGCTTTTTAAAAGCCGCCACTTGCAGCGGCTTTCCTGCAATCCCAACCTTTACCCGATCGTCATCAGACTCGCATTTCCCCCGGCGGCTGCCGTATTCACACTCAGTGAACGTTCATGCAGCAGGCGTTCCAGCAGAATATTATCCTCGCCGCGTGCAAAGCCCTGTACCGATATAATGGCGCCCGGACGCTGCGCAATGGTCTGACAAAGTTCGCGCAACTGATCCGCATCACCGTGATAAATCACTGCATCAAATACCTGCGCATCGTTCTGCCAGTCTTTGGCGAAATCGACTCGCGCCTGCACTGCTTTTGGCAGGATGCTGAACAAATCACGTTGCAATGGCGCTTCCGGCCAGAGAATGCGGCAACCTGTCGCGGTGACAGCGGCAAGCTGGGTCAGGGCATCTTCCTGATTATCCGCCAGTGCCAGGACGCGCTCACGCGGTAACAGTGCGTAAGTGTTACGCTCGCCGGTTGGCCCCGGCAGTGTGCGCAAGGTGCCGCCCTGACTGGTTTGGGCGAAACGTTCGCAAACTGTGACAAATTCCTCACGGTGTTTCTGCTCCGTTGCCCATTGTTGCAGCGCCCGGTGTGGTGCCAGCAAGGCTTCGCGCACGGAGGTATCGAGCGGCAGTTCGCGATCCTGACGTAACAGAGTTTGCTGGACGGCGTCTTGCGGACGGCTGCTCAGCAGACGATAAAGATACAGCGGGCCACCGGCTTTCGGACCGGTGCCGGACAAGCCTTCGCCGCCAAAAGGTTGCACACCCACGACAGCACCCACCATATTGCGGTTCACGTACATATTGCCGACGTGTGCCTGCTGCGTAACGCGATGAATGGTTTCGTCGATGCGGGTATGAATACCCAGCGTCAGGCCATAACCGGCGGCATTAATCTGACCGATCAGCTTATCCAGATCCTGTCGGGCATAACGCACCACGTGCAGCACCGGCCCGAAGATTTCTTTCTTCATCTCATCGAAGCTTTCCAGCTCGATCAGCGTCGGTTTAACAAAGGTACCGCGGCTCCATTCCTGCTGGTCAGCCGTAAATTCCTGCGCAGCCTGATACACGGTGCGGCCTTTGGTGCGCATCGCATCGATGTGTTTTTCGATACCGGCTTTGGCTTCGGCGTCGATCACCGGCCCGATGTCGGTAGACAAGCGCTCCGGATTGCCCATCCGGCATTCCGCCATCGCACCGCGCAGCATTTGCAGCGTGTGGTCAGCGACGTCGTCCTGAATACACAACACGCGCAGGGCGGAGCAGCGCTGACCGGCGCTGTCGAAAGCCGACGCGACCACATCCGTCACTACCTGTTCGGTCAGCGCGGAAGAATCGACAATCATGGCGTTCAGCCCGCCGGTTTCGGCGATAAGCGGCGTCGGACGCCCCTGCAGATCCAGACGACCGGCGATGTTGCGTTGCAGAATACCCGCGACATCCGTCGAACCGGTAAACAGCACGCCGCGTACACGTTCGTCATTGACCAGTTGCGAACCGACCGTTTCACCCCGGCCCGGCAGCAACTGCAATACGCCTGCCGGAACTCCGGCTTCATGCAAAATGCTGACGGCCAGCGCAGCGACCAGTGGCGTTTGTTCAGCGGGTTTTGCCAGCACGCTGTTCCCGGCGGCCAGCGCGGCAGCAATCTGACCGGTAAAGATCGCCAGCGGGAAGTTCCACGGGCTGATACAGACCACCGGCCCCAGCGGACGGTGCGTGTCATTGGCGAAATCTTCGCGGATCTGACCGGCGTAGTAATGCAGGAAATCCACGGCTTCACGTACTTCGGCAATGGCGTTATTAAAGGTTTTTCCCGCCTCGCGCACCAGCACGCCGAGCAGGTTTTGCAACTGCGCTTCCATCAGTTCTGCAGCGCGTTGCAGGATGGCGGCACGTTCTTCGGGAGGTGTCGCAAACCAGATTGACCCGGCAGCGGTTGAGGCATCCAGCGCGCGGCTGATTTCAGCTTCTGTCGCTTCGCGAACATACCCGACAATATCGGTATTTTCAGACGGGTTGATCACCGGCAGGAATTCGCCGTCGTCCGTTTGCGCATCAATTATCGGCTGCGCTTTGACCGGGTGGCTGGCGCTTTGCAGCAGGGCGCTGGAAAGGGAGGCCAGACGGTGCTCGCTGGACATATCCAGACCGGCAGAATTCACACGTTTGTCGCCATAAAGATTGCGCGGCAGGGCGATTCGCGGATGGGGTAATCCGACCTGACCTTCGCTGGCGGCCAGCGCTTCGACCGCCAGAACCGGATCGGCAACCAGTTCATCGATCGGTAACGTGGCATCGGCAATACGGTTAACAAAGGAGGTATTCGCGCCGTTTTCCAGCAGACGACGTACCAGGTACGCCAACAGTGTTTCGTGTGTACCGACCGGGGCATAAATGCGGCACGGGCGGTTCAGTTTGCCGTCAGAAATTTTCCCCACCACCTGCTCGTACAGCGGTTCACCCATACCGTGCAGGCACTGGAATTCGTACTGACCGGGATAATAGTTATTACCGGCCAGTTGATAAATCGCCGCCACGGTGTGGGCGTTATGCGTCGCGAACTGCGGATAAATCAGGTTCGGCACGGCCAGCAGTTTACGGGCGCAGGCCAGATAGGAGACATCGGTGTAAACCTTGCGGGTATAAACCGGATAATCTTCCAGACCGTCCATTTGTGCGCGCTTAATTTCGCTGTCCCAGTACGCACCTTTCACCAGACGGACCATCAGACGGCGGCGGCTGCGCTGTGCCAGACTGGTCAGGTAATCAATCACCATCGGGCAGCGTTTCTGATACGCCTGAATCACGAAGCCGATGCCGTTCCAGCCCGCCAGTTCGGGTTCGAAGCAGAGTTTTTCCAGCAAATCAAGAGAGATTTCCAGGCGGTCAGCTTCTTCGGCATCGATGTTGATACCGATGTCGTAACTGCGTGCCAGCAAGGTCAGTGAAAGCAGGCGCGGATACAACTCTTCCATTACACGCTCATATTGCGCACGGCTGTAACGCGGATGCAGGGCGGAAAGCTTGATGGAAATGCCGGGGCCTTCATAAATGCCGCGACCATTGGAGGCTTTGCCGATGGCATTGATCGCCTGCTGATAGGACTGCAAATAGGCCTGCGCGTCTTTCGCGGTCAGCGCGGCTTCACCCAGCATGTCGTAGGAATAGCGGAAACCTTTTTCTTCATGTTTGCGGGCATTGGCCAGCGCTTCGGCGATGGTTTCGCCGGTCACGAATTGCTCTCCCATCAGGCGCATTGCCATGTCCACACCTTTGCGGATTAGCGGTTCGCCGCTTTTGCCGATAATGCGGTTCAGCGATTTTGACAGACTCGCTTCATTATGCGTCGCCACCAGCTTGCCGGTGAACAGCAAACCCCAGGTCGCGGCGTTAACGAACAGCGACGGGCTGCGGCCCAGATGCGAATGCCAGTTACCGTTGCTGATTTTGTCGCGGATTAACGCATCGCGGGTTGGTTTGTCGGGAATACGCAGCAGCGCTTCCGCCAGACACATCAGCGCCACGCCTTCCTGAGAAGACAGAGAGAACTCCTGCAGCAGGCTTTGCACCATAGCGGCGCGGCCGTTTGCACTCTTTTGGTTCCTGAGTCTGGTGGCAATGTCAGCAGCCAGTTTCAGCGCAGCATCATTGAGCGGGGCAGGCAAACGCGCCTGTTCAAGCAGCATCGACACGGCTTCAGGTTCAGGGCGGCGATAGGCGGCAGTGATGGCAGAACGGCTGACTGACTGTGGCAGGATCTGCTCGGCGAAATCTAGGAACGGCTGATGGGCTTCCTGAACCAGTTGCACAGCGACATCTTCCATACCTTCAGGCGCAGCGCCATTCAGCGCCGGAATTTCCGGCAGCGTATCGCCATTTTCCAGTCGTTCCAGATAGGAAAATATCGCTTGTTTGATCAGCCAGTGCGGCGTGCGGTCAATTTTGTGAGCCGCTTCTTTAAGCCTGTCGCGTGTACCTTCATCCAGCTTCACGCCCATCGTCGTCATACCCATGCGCAAACACTCCATATAAAAAATTTCAGGTGAATTCGTTATTTTATGCTGAGCAATATCTTCTATGTTGCAACCTTGTGCAACCATGTTAATGCATGAAGTATGCCTGTTGTGATTTGTCTGGCATTTTTAACAATAAAATAACGGCATGGATCTTGCCTGCATTCACCTGAGGAGAATGTCAAAGGTTGCATCAGGTGCAACTTTTGTCAGTGCAAAGTACAACCGGTATTGCGGATAACTGTGATGGAGCGTGAATTTTGTGTATTTGAAATGTTAAAAATATTGAAAAGTGGATCAGGCTAAACCAGTATCCGGCCCGACAGTAATTTTGAACAAAAACCACACAGAGTCAGTGACTACGTAAAAAATATGGAGAGTCTTGCTGCAACCTTACAGGGTTTCAGCCATCATCTCGCCCCGGCAGGTTTTTAGCGGCACTTCTGGTGGAGTGCTTCAGGACAGACAGCTGCCGGACAACATCGCAAAAAATAAGAAGTGGAGAATGGAATGACAATGAACACACCGATGCTGGTGACGTTTTGTGTTTATATTTTCGGGATGATTTTTATTGGGCTCATCGCGTATCTACGAACCAAAAACTTTGATGATTATATTCTGGGCGGACGCAGTTTAGGCAGCGTGGTGACGGCGCTTTCAGCCGGTGCTTCTGACATGAGCGGCTGGCTGTTAATGGGATTACCGGGGGCGATTTTTATTTCCGGGATTTCGGAAAGCTGGATCGCCATTGGCCTGACCATCGGCGCGTACCTGAACTGGAAACTGGTGGCAGGGCGGCTGCGTGTGCACACTGAAGCCAACAATAATGCGCTGACACTGCCGGATTACTTTACCCATCGTTTTGAAGATTCCAGCAAGCTGCTGCGCATTATCTCCGCGATTGTGATTTTGGTGTTCTTCACCATTTATTGTGCCTCCGGCATCGTGGCCGGTGCGCGTCTGTTTGAAAGCACCTTCGGCATGACGTACCAGACTGCACTTTGGGCTGGTGCAGCGGCGACCATCATTTATACCTTTATCGGCGGTTTTCTGGCAGTCAGCTGGACTGATACCGTGCAGGCCAGCCTGATGATTTTCGCGCTGATCCTGACACCGGTTATCGTCATCCTCGCAGTGGGCGGTATTGATACCTCGATGATGGTAATCAATGCCAAAAACCCTGAATACACCGATATGTTCAAGGGCATGAATCTGGTGGCGATTTTGTCATTGCTGGGCTGGGGACTGGGCTATTTTGGTCAGCCGCATATTCTGGCGCGCTTCATGGCGGCCGATTCTCACCGAACTATCCGCAGCGCGCGCCGTATCAGCATGACATGGATGATTTTGTGTCTGGCGGGCACCATTGCCGTAGGATTCTTCGGGATTGCGTACTTCAGCAATAATCCGGGCGAAGCGGGCAACGTGACGCAAAACGGTGAGCGCGTGTTCATCGAGCTGACGAAAATTCTGTTTAATCCCTGGATTGCCGGTATTTTGCTGTCCGCTATTCTGGCGGCGGTGATGAGTACCCTGAGCTGTCAGTTGCTGGTGTGTTCAAGCGCCATTACCGAAGATTTGTATAAAGCCTTCCTGCGCAAAGGCGCAAGCCAGCGCGAACTGGTGTGGGTAGGGCGTGCGATGGTGCTGGTTGTGGCGCTGGTCGCGATTGCGCTGGCTGCCAATCCGGAAAACCGTGTTCTCGGTTTAGTCAGTTATGCATGGGCCGGTTTTGGCGCAGCATTCGGACCGGTGATCCTGATTTCCGTGATGTGGAAACGTATGACGCGTAACGGTGCACTGGCAGGCATGATCGTCGGTGCCGTGACAGTGATCCTGTGGAAACAATACGGCTGGGCCGAACTGTATGAAATCATTCCCGGCTTTATTTTCGCGTCACTGGCTATCTGGATTGTCAGCCTGGCGGGGCGTAAACCTTCCGCCGCCGTGGAACAGCGCTTCACTGTTGCGGAAGCGGAATATAATACTATTTAACGGTATTTTACTTTTATGACACTCAGACCGGGGGCATTCAGCCCCCGGTTTTCAGCATTTTCCGCCAGATAAACCCCCTGACCTGATTTTTCCTGTCTATTTACTGATCACGCTTCAAAAAAGGATCGGTTACCTCTTGTATTTCTTTTGGCAAGAATGATAATCACTATCGTTTCTTTTTACTTTTCTTTACAGAGACCTTACACATTCTGTTGTTCGTCAGAATTCAGGGCTCGGGAGCTCGTCATGTTCGTTCCGTTTCTCATTATGTTTCGCGAAGGGCTGGAAGCTGCACTGATCGTCAGCCTGATTGCCAGCTATCTCAAACGGACGCAACGCGGGCAGTGGCTCGGTGTGGTCTGGATTGGCGTTTTCATCGCTGCCGCACTGTGTCTGGCGCTCGGTCTTTTCATCAATGCCACGACCGGTGAGTTTCCACAAAAACAGCAGGAGCTGTTTGAAGGTATCGTCGCCGTCGTTGCGGTGTGCATCCTGACTTATATGGTGTTCTGGATGCGCAAAGTGTCGCGTTCTATCAAAGTGCATCTGGAAGGGGCGATTGATCATGCGCTGAATTCCGGCCGCGGTCAGGGCTGGGCACTGGTCGCGATGGTGTTTTTTGCGGTAGCGCGTGAAGGTCTGGAATCGGTGTTTTTCCTGCTGGCGGCCTTCCAGCAGGACGTCGGCATCGAAGCGCCGATCGGCGCAGTGCTCGGGCTTGGCGCGGCCATCGTGTTGGGTTTCCTGATTTATTACGGCGGGGTGAAGCTGCATCTGGCGAAGTTCTTCAAATGGACCAGCCTGTTCATTCTGTTTGTCGCCGCCGGGCTGGCTGCGGGGGCTATTCGCGCTTTCCACGAAGCCGGATTGTGGAACCGTATGCAGGATATTGCTTTTGATCTGAGCGGCACATTATCCACGCACTCTTTATTCGGCACGTTGCTGGAAGGGATGTTTGGCTATCAGGAAGCCCCGACGGTCAGCGAAGTCGCGGTGTACTTCCTGTATCTGATCCCTGCGCTGTTCCTGTTCTTTATGCCACAAGGTAAATCGCCTGTGGCCGCGCCGGCCTCTGCCGGGCAAAAAACACGACGTTGATCCTTAAACCTTTCCATCATCTTGCCTTTGTCACGGAGTTGTACATGACACATTTTCGCCGTAAAGCTTTACAGATTGCACTGTTATCCCTGCCGGCTTTTGCACTGAGTGCCAACGTGCTGGCTGCTGATGTTCGTCAGGTCAAAATTGCTGTTAACGACAAACAATGTGAACCGATGGCGCTGACCGTGCCCGCCGGTAAAACCCAGTTTGTTATCCATAACAACAGTCAGAAAAACCTGGAATGGGAAATTTTGAAAGGCGTGATGGTGGTGGAAGAACGTGAAAACGTGGCACCGGGTTTCACGCAAAAAATGACGGCTAACCTTGAACCGGGCGAATACGACATGACCTGTGGTTTGCTGAGCAATCCGAAAGGCAAACTGACTGTCACCGCCGAGGGGACAGCCGCTTCCGGTAAGCCTGACGCCATGGCGCTGGTTGGCCCGATTGCGGAATACAAAGTCTATGTGACGCAGCAGGTCGCTGAGCTGGTGGCGCATACCAAAGCCTTTACCGACGCAGTGAAGAAGGGTGATCTGGCGAAAGCACAATCCCTTTACGCGTCAACCCGTGTTTACTATGAGCGCATCGAACCGATTGCCGAACTGTTCTCTGATCTGGACGGCAGCATCGACGCCCGTGAAGATGATTTCGAGAAAAAAGCCGAAGATCCTAACTTCACCGGTTTTCACCGTCTGGAGAAAATTCTCTTCGCGGACAAAACCACCAAAGGCACCGAACCCTTTGCTGACAAGCTTTATACCGATACCGTTGATTTGCAAAAACGTATCGCAGACCTGACTTTCCCGCCTAGCAAAGTGGTCGGCGGCGCGGCGGGCCTGATTGAAGAAGTGGCCGCCAGTAAAATCAGCGGCGAAGAAGACCGTTACAGCCGCACTGACCTGTGGGATTTCCGTGCCAACCTTGATGGCGCACAAAAAATCGTCAATCTGCTGCGTCCGTTACTGGTCAAAGCCGATAAACCGTTGCTGGATAAAATCGACGCTAACTTCAAAACCGTCGATGCGCTGCTGGATAAATACAAAACCAAAGACGGTTACGAGAATTATGAAAAACTGTCTGATGCAGACCGTAACGCAATGAAAGGGCCGATCACCACGCTGGCAGAAGACTTGTCCAAACTGCGCGGTGTGCTTGGTTTAGATTAAACTCCTTAGCACCCTCCCCTGCGAAGGGGAGGGTGGGGTGGGGTATTAAAGAAAAATCCAGCAGCCGAAGTATGCATAACCCCCTGTTTTATCATTAAAACCCCCTCCCAACCTCCCCCTTCGCAGGGGGAGGAGCGTTATAACGAGGCATAGCAATGAGTCACAAAAACGATAATCAGAACGACGTTTCTTCTTCCCGCCGCAGTTTACTGAAAGGTGTGGGATTGTTAGGCGGGGCATTTGCCCTGGGCGGCGCTGCCACGGCGCAGGCTGAGAAAACACCCGGCGCAAAAAAAGAGTACACACCAGGCACGGTTTCCCCGGACGAACGCTGGGGCAGGCAACCTTATTACGGCGAGCATCAGGCAGGGATTTTAACGCCACAACAGGCGTCGATGATGCTGGTTTCCTTTGACGTGCTGGCCACCAACAAAGCCGATCTGGAGCGTCTTTTCCGTCTCCTTGATTCACGGTTTGCCTTCCTGACCAAGGGTGGCACCGCACCTTCAATGGATCCGAAATTCCCGCCGATGGATTCCGGCGTGATGGGGGCAGAAATCTACCCGGATAACCTGACCATGACGCTGTCGGTGGGGGATTCCCTGTTCGATGAGCGCTTTGGATTAGCGCCGCATAAGCCGCTGAAATTGCAGCGCATGACGCGTTTCCCGAATGATTCACTGGATGCCACACTCTGTCATGGTGACCTGTCACTGCAAATCTGTGCCAACAACAACGATACGGTGGTGCATGCGTTGCGTGACATCATCAAGTACACACCGGATTTACTCAGCGTGCGCTGGCGTCGTGACGGCTTTATTTCGTCCCACGCAGCGCGCAGTCAGGGCAAAGAAACGCCGATTAACCTGCTGGGCTTTAAAGACGGCACGGCGAATCCTGACTCGAAAGACACACCACTGATGGATAAAACCGTCTGGGTCACCGCCGGTCAGGGCGAACCGGCGTGGACGCTTGGCGGCAGTTATCAGGCCACACGTCTGATCCCGTTCAAGGTGGAATCCTGGGACCGTACGCCGTTGCAGGAGCAGCAGTCTATTTTCGGGCGTAACAAAGCCACCGGCGCACCTTTGGGGATGGAAAAGGAGCACGATGTGCCGGATTACGAAAAAGACCCGGAAGGTAAGACCATCCGCCTTGATTCACATATCCGTCTGGCGAATCCGCGTACCAAAGCCACCGATGAAAACCTGATGCTGCGCCGTGGCTACAGCTATTCGCTTGGCGTGACCCATTCCGGGCAACTGGAAATGGGGCTGATTTTTGTCTGTTATCAGCATGACCTGGAAAAAGGTTTCCTGACCGTGCAGAAACGCCTGAACGGCGAAGCGCTTGAAGAGTATATCCGTCCGAATGGCGGCGGCTTTTTCTTCACGCTGCCGGGGAATAAAGATGAAAGCCACTATCTCGGTCAATCGTTAATCGAAGCGTAATTTAATGCCTCCCCCTGCGAAGGGGGAGAAGCTCAATCCAGAAATCCTTTTTACGCTTCGTTACGCAATTCACCGCCTGTTAATACTCCGCTGCATCCCAAAAAATCTCAGCAATGTCATGATGATAAATCGTCAAACTGATTTATTACGATGCCTGCTCCGAGACTGTTATGACCATCAACCATGCCCGCAGAAAATTACTGATCTTTGGCATCGGACTTTCCCTGACGGCACCACGCCTGTATGCCGCCCAAAAAGCCGTGCGCATTACCATGACATCAGACGCCAGTCAGATTCACCTGGCGTTACCGGCGGCGGATAAATACAGCCGGGTGTTTATGCTCAGTGCGCCGGAAAGAGTGGTGATTGATATGCCGATGGCGTCATTTCCACCGGAACTGGAGCATGCGCTGACGGTGGTCAGGCAGAAATTTTCGTGGGTAAAAGAGGGGAGGATTGCTCACTTCAGCCCGCAAGTGGCGCGCATTGTGTTGCAGGTAAACGGTAAACCGAAGATTACGCGCAGCACGGAAAACGGTGTGCTGAACGTGACGATATCCGGAGAAAGCCCTGACGCCGCGATTTTGCCCGTCACCACCGCTGCACCTCGGGCAGAGAAACCGCTGCTGGTGATGATTGATCCGGGGCATGGCGGAAAGGATCCGGGCGCGATCGGCAACGAAGGCACCTATGAAAAACACGTGGTGCTGCACATCGCCAAACGACTGCAAACCTTGCTTGATCAACAGCACGGTATTCAGGCGGTGCTGACGCGCCAGGATGACGTATTTATTCCGCTGTATCACCGCGTCAGCCTGGCGCATCAGCATGAGGCAGATCTGTTTATCTCAATTCATGCCGACGGTTTTACCAACGATCAGGTCTCCGGTGCGTCGGTTTTCGCGCTGTCTGAACACGGTGCGGGCAGTGCGATGGCGCGCTATTTGTCGCAAAGCGAAAACAGCGCAGATGTGTTGTATGACGACGATTTTAAAACCGACGATCAATACCTTAAAGAAACGCTGTTTGATCTCGACCAGCACGAAACCATTCATCGCAGCCTGAATTTTGGCCATCATCTGGCGACAACTATTAGTAAAGTGCATCACATGCACAGTCCGCATCCTGAACAGGCGGGATTTGCGGTACTGAAATCCCCGCGCATTCCTTCCGCGCTGGTGGAGACATCCTTCATCACCAATAAACAGGAAGAAAAATTACTGGGTGAGCCGGTGTTTCAGGAGAAAATGGCGCATGCGCTGGCGGAAGGCATTAACAGTTACTTCATCAATGAAAAGAAAAATAATCTGCTGGGCTGAGAGAAATTCAGCACGATTAAAGAGGATCTGAAAAAGATCCTCATGATCCTATTGACGTCAGCCACAAACTTTTTTACATTTTGGTAACGCAAATGTTTCAGCTGTCATTATACTGACATTTATAAGCGGTAGTTTTCACGAGGTGTACGGCAGGTGCCGTTAATAACACTGCGGGGAGCGCGAATGGTAAAGTCCATGTTTGGGCTGTTGATCGAAAATAACACACTTCTCTCATTCACTCGTTGTTGTCGCTTAAATGCAAACGAGGGCCAGGCTTCCGACTCTCTAATATTTCAACCTTTACTTTCAGCTTTTTCCTGCCGCTTGCTGCAAAAAATATCATCCACTCAACCTCAACCCTGTTCTTTAACTGACCCCGTAAATGTTTACCAAAATGATGTGAATATCACTGGCTTTTATTCTGGAATTTTCATTGTATGGGTCAGCGGTTTGTCATTATTGACACTTTTGACAATGCCTCCTCGTGAACAGAAAACAACCAAAAGACTTTCCGTTAATCCCTTTGGTTTCTTTTCCTCTTCACGTTATTCATTGGCTCCACTTGGTCTAAAAGGAGACCAAAACCTCATTTGTTAGTGAAACATAACCGTGCGGGCATTATGCCTTAGCGTTAAGTGAATCAAACTGTAAGGTGCCACTATGGGAAGACAGAAAGCAGTGATCAAAGCTCGTCGTGAAGCAAAACGTGTTATTCGTAGTGATTCACGTAGTCACCGCCAGCGCGAGGAAGAATCTGTGACGTCATTAGTACAGATGGGCGGTTTGGAATCGATCGGCATGGCTCGCGACTCCCGCGATACGTCCGTCATCGAAGCGCGTACTGAAGCTCAAGGTCATTACTTATCAGCCATAGAGAATAAGCAGTTAATTTTTGCCACCGGTGAAGCCGGTTGCGGCAAAACATTTATCAGCGCTGCGAAAGCGGCAGAGGCATTAATTCACAAAGAAATCGACAGGATTATTGTGACGCGCCCGGTATTGCAAGCCGATGAAGATCTCGGTTTCCTGCCCGGTGATATTTCTGAGAAGTTCGCGCCTTATTTCCGTCCGGTCTACGACATTCTATTACGTCGTCTGGGTTCATCATTCCTGCAATATTGTTTGCGACCGGAAATAGGGAAGGTTGAAATTGCGCCATTCGCTTATATGCGCGGGCGTACTTTCGAAAATGCGGTGGTTATTCTGGACGAAGCGCAGAATGTCACGGCCAGCCAGATGAAAATGTTCCTGACCCGTCTCGGTGAAAATGTGACGGTGATTGTTAACGGTGATATTACCCAGTGCGATTTACCACGCGGCGTAGTATCGGGGCTCAGCGATGCAATGTCTCGCTTCGAAGAAGACGAGATGATTGGCATCATTGAATTTGGCAAAGAGGACTGCGTGCGTTCAGAGCTGTGTAAACGCACTCTCCACGCCTACTCTTAATTCTCCCATCCCTCCCATGAAAAAGGCCGCTCAGTTGAGCGGCCTTTCTTTTGTCATTCTTCATTCAATCAAAATCATTTGGGTTGTATCAGGGCGGCAACCCGAAGGATGAAGATTTAAAGCATAATTAGCATCATGTAGGCGCAGAAGAGGGCCAGATGCGCAGTACCGTTTAATACATTGGTACGGCCGGTGGAGAATGAAATCTGGCACAAGATCAGCACCGCCAGCATCACCACAATATTCGCCGGATCCAGGCCGAAAATCAGATCCTGACCTGTCAGGGTGGCGATGACGGTCACCGCCGGTACGGTCAGTGAAATCGTCGCCAGCACGGAGCCGAAGAACAAATTCATGGCGCGCTGTACCTGATTTTTCAGTACCGCTTTCAGTGCGCCCAGACCTTCCGGTGAAAGGATCAGTAACGCGACCAGGAAGCCGGTGAACTGCGCAGGAGCATTCAGTTCGGTCAGCAGGCTTTCCAGCGGATTGGCGTTGAATTTGGTCACTGCGATAACCAGCACCAGATGGACAATCAGCCAGAGCGTATGCGTCAGGTTACTTTTCGAAGACGGTTTTCCGTGTCCGTCTTCTTCGCCTTCATCTTCATGCTCGTAAATAAACAGGCTCTGGTGGGTTTTGGTCTGGATAAGCAAAAATACGCCGTACATGGCGGCTGAAATCATCGCGACAAACAACGCCTGTAGCGTCGAGAAATTGCCCGCCGGCAACGCGGCAGGCAGCACCAGCACAATCACCGCCAGCGGGAATATCGCCATCAGGTACTGTTTGATACCACCGAGATTCACATATTGTGTCGCAAATTTGCGCCCGCCCAACAGCAGGGCAACGCCAACCAGACCGGCGGTAACAATCATGATGATCGAGAACAACGTGTCACGCATCAGCGCGGGCGCGGCGTCGCCGGTCGCCATCAGGGCCGAAATCAGGCTGACTTCGAGGATGACCACTGAAAGGCTGAGGATCAGCGACCCGTAAGGTTCGCCAAGACGATGTGCCAGTACGTCGGCATGACGCACCACGCTGAAGGCGCTGGCGAGGATACCGACCAGCGCGATTAAATTGATACCGACAACCGAGGCAAAGTTACTGCTGTTGCCCCAGAGGATGAGAACGATAAGTGCAGCGATGGGAAAAACCAGGGAGTATTCCTGATGGCGGGTTTTGATTTTTGGATGTTCCTGTGAAGACACCATGATGATTATTCTCCTTATAAACGCTCACGTAATAACAACCGCCTGTCTGTCAGTTGTCAGAAAAATGCCTGGCAGCATAAAGGTCTAACCTGTTAAGTATAGTAGATAAATTAATCTATTAACAGGGTAAATTCATTGTTAATGCATAAAAAATGACATATCAATTGTTTATCAGGGAATAATCTGAATTAACCAGCAATAAACACCCTAATAATTCGTTTTGTTAAAATATTAAGTCATTTAAAAACAATGTATTATATTGCTATTGTAGTAATATGGCGATTATGCGTCAGTTTATGTAAATCATCAGGATACCCACACAATTTCATGGAGGAAATGTGCAGTCAGCGGCCCGATAACGAGAATAATCTGGCAGCGTCCTTTGAGGGTAGCAGCTAGACTTTATCCTGTGCGCAGACGCCGCACATAAAAAATATCAATGCCATGAACGCTATGAAAAAGGAGACGACTATGCCTTATCAGAACCGCTCAGCGTTGCCTGAATCCGTGCGCAATGTGCTTCCTGCCCATGCGCAGGATATCTATAAGGAAGCGTTTAACAGCGCCTGGGATGAGTATAAAAAACCTAAAGACCGGCAGGGCGATGACTCGCGTGAGGAAACGGCGCATAAAGTTGCCTGGGCCGCTGTGAAACATGGGTATAAAAAAGGAGATGACGATAAGTGGCATCCTAAGAAATCCTGATATGAATGGCAGGTGAGGGCGATCCCGCGCCTGCCAGAAGGTCTGCCCGGCCTCCGGGTTCCCGCTGTTTTTGTTTTATTCCCTCCCTAAATATCAACATTCATGCAATGTTCATAAAATAATCACTTTATTTTCGTTTTGTGATCGCTCTCAACCTTGATTGCAACGAAAGAAACGAATAAGGTTTCATTCAGCAGGGGTATACGAAACTTCCTAATAAATTTGCCCCGCGGCCTGAAGCTCAGGCGAAACTGTCCGATAGCGTTATTAAATGAAACTCACGATAACGGAGAACACAGCGTTAACAGCATGGCATGTTCAAAAGTAAGTCGTACCGAAGGGGGAATGAATGTTAACTCGAGATTTCCTGCGTAACGCAGATTGCAAAACAGCATTCGGCAGCATTGATGAGTCGATGCTACTGACCCCTGAACAGCGCGCAGCCTCTCTGAGCTGCACGCTGGCGCGTCGCCCCGACAACAGCCCGGTCTGGATTTTTGGTTACGGTTCACTGATGTGGAACCCGGTTTTTGACTCGGAAGAGGCGCGACCCGCCACATTGCACGGTTATCATCGTGCCTTCTGTTTACGCCTCACCTCCGGGCGTGGCACCCATGCGCAACCTGGCCGCATGCTGGCGCTGCGGGATGGCGGAAAAACCACCGGTCTGGCGTTCCGTCTGCCGGAAGACACACTTCTCGATGAACTCGAATTGCTGTGGAAGCGTGAAATGCTGACCGGCTGTTATCGTCCGACCTGGTGCGAACTGAATCTCGACGATGGCCGCAAGGTGACGGCGCTGGTGTTCATTATGGATCCCTCGCACCCGCAATATGAGGCCGATACCGATTATCAGGTTATCGCGCCACTGATTGCGCAGGCCAGCGGCCCGCTCGGAACCAATGCACAATATCTGTTTGCCCTGGAAAAAGAGCTGAACAACTACGGCATGCGTGATGACTGCATGAGTGAGCTGGTCAAACAGGTACGGATGCTGTTGTCCGTTTCTCCCGGTTTTGATGTGCCGGAGCTGAGCTAAGCCCCGCATCTGCGGGCTGTGCGGGGCCTTCCGTGCAGCCCGCTTCCCTTAACACCCCCTGGTTTACGTGCTATTCATTCCCACATCCCTTCAGCGGGTATTTCCCTGTGGTTTGTACAGTAACAATCCCCTGCCAGACCGCATTCCGACGCTTTAATAACCAATCAGATAACGTTATGCAAAATTCGCATAACGATAGTATTTATCAGACTTTCTGGTAGGTTGAAGAAACTTTACACTCAACAAAACTTTAGCAATTTCGCTACCTTGGAGAGTCTGACCTGATGAAAGCTTTATTACCGTCCGTCCTGTTTACGGCTATTGCGGCTACTTTCTCTGCGCAGGCTGCCACGCCGCCGGATACTTTGGTTATCGCGCAATCCATTGATGACACCTCCAGTTTTGATCCGGCGCAGGGCTTCGAACTGACCACGGTTCAGGCTTTCAATAATATTTATCAGCGTCTGGTGCAGTCTGACCCGAACAACCCGATCGATTTAAAACCGACGCTGGCGGCCTCCTGGGAAACAGGTAAAGATAACCGCAGCCTGACCTTCACGCTGTCACCGAAAGCCACCTTTGCCAGCGGCAATCCGCTGACAGCCGATGATGTGATTTTCTCGTTATCGCGTGTGGTGAAGCTGAATCTCGAACCTTCGTTCATTCTGACGCAACTGGGCTGGACCGATAAAAACGTCGATACCTTCCTGACTAAAATCGATGATCAGCATGTGAAAGTCAGCTGGACCGCCGATGTCAGCCCGTCATTCGTGTTGAGCCTGCTGTCGGCGCCGGTATCTTCTATCGTTGACAGCAAGCTGGTGAAAGCTAACGCCACTGCTGACGACCTGGGGCATCAGTGGCTGAGCAACCATTCTGCCGGTTCCGGCCCGTATCAGATCCGCAACTACATTCCGCATGAAGTGGTGATTCTGTCTGCGAATCCGACTTCGCCGGAAGGCGCGCCGAAGCTGAAAACCATTCTGATCAAAAACGTACCGGATCCTGCCGCACGCCGCTTGCTGATCGAGCAGGGGGATGCCGATATGGCGCGTAATCTCGGTTCTGACCAGATGGCCGCACTCGCCGGCAAAAAAGGCGTTAAGCCTCTGGCGATCCCGTATGCCTCGCTGTACTTCATGCAGTTCAACGCCAAAGCTTCTCCGGCGTTGGGTAATCCTGCGTTCTGGGAAGCGGCCCGTTACCTGTTCGATTACAACCACATTGCGCACGACCTGATGAAAGATCAGTTCCAGGTGCATCAGGCCTTCCTGCCGGAAGGTTATCTGGGCGCGCTGAATGACACGCCATACACCTATGATCCGGCGAAAGCCAAAGCGATTCTGGCAAAAGCCGGGCTGACCAACGTCAGCTTCACGCTGTCTACCGCCAATCAGCCGCCGTACCTGGACATCGCCCAGGCGTTGCAGGCCAGCTTCGCGCAGGGCGGCGTAACGGTGAAACTGGATCCGGGTTTAAGCTCGCAGATCTCCACCAAAGTGAAATCACACAATTACGATGCGTATATGTCTTCGTGGGGACCGGATTACTTTGACCCGAACACTAACGCTTCGGCGTTTGCTTTCAACCCGGAAGATGGCAGCAAAACGCTGGCATGGCGGGCGAACTGGTCCATTCCGGCGCTCAATAAACTGACGCTGGCCGCGATTGCGGAACCGGATCAGGCCAAACGCGTGGCGGATTACCGTCAGTTGCAACTGGAAGTACAGAAAAACTCACCGTTCGTGATTGGCCTGCAAGCGAAAAGCCTGATTGCCGTACGCGACAACATCAAAGGTTACGTGCAGGGCATCAACCCTGACATGGTCTTCTACAGCAAGGCCACTAAGTAATGACAGACAGTTCAACACCCGCCGGATTCGTCCGGCAGGGTTGGCGCTGGTCAGGCCGTTTGCTGACTGGCGTGATTTCGCTGGCGCTGACGTTACTCGGCCTGCTGGCGTTTACTTTTACGCTTTCCCATCTTGCTCCGATTGACCCGACACTTCAGGTGGCGGGTGATCACGCCAGTGAAGCCACCTATGCGCAGGTGCGTCGTGATTTAGGTCTCGATCAGTCGGTGCCGGTGCAGTTCACCCGTTATCTGGAAAGACTGGCGCACGGCGATATGGGTATCTCCCGCATCACCGCGCAGCCGGTCGCCAGCGATTTGATGCGCACCTTCCCGGCAACGGTCGAACTGGCGACCTGTGCGATCCTGCTTGGCGGCACACTCGGCATTCTGCTGGCGCTGCTGGCGGTGTGGAAACCGGGAAGCTGGCTGGATAACGTTGCGAGAATGGTGTCGCTGCTCGGTTATTCTGTACCGATTTTCTGGCTGAGCCTGCTCGGCCTTTTGCTGTTTTACGCGGTGCTGCACTGGGCGGGCGGGCCGGGACGGCTTGATGACCTGTATATGTACACTATGACGCCGCGCACCGGTTTTGTGCTGATTGATACCTGGCTTTCCGGCGACCGTGAAATGTTCTACAACGCCATCAGCCATTTATGGTTGCCGGTAACGGTGCTGGCGATGTTGTCGATGGCGGGCATTACGCGCCTTCTGCGTGCGTCGATGCTCGGCGAAATGAACAAAGAATATGTGATTCTGGCGCGCTCGAAAGGCGCGGGCAGGGTACGTGTATTGCTGTGTCACGTTTTCCCGAATGTGCTCGGCACGCTGATCACCGTGCTGACGCTTTCCTACGCCAGTTTGCTGGAAGGGGCGGTTCTGACGGAAACGGTATTTGCCTGGCCGGGCGTTGGACGTTATCTGACCACCGCGCTGTTCGCCGCGGATACCCCGGCAATTCTCGGCGCTACGCTGCTGATCGGCACCTGTTTTGTGCTGCTTAATGCGCTGGCTGACGCCCTTACTTATCTGCTCGATCCGCGGACCCGGTAGTTTCTATGACTCAAATGATCCCTGAACAACCCACGCAGGTTGAGGCTGAAGCCGAAATATCCGTCTGGAAACCGGCCCGGCGCATCACCACGTTTTCCGTGGGGCTGGTGCTGGTCGCTATTCTGGTACTGACCGCGCTGCTCGCACCGTGGCTGGCGCCGTTTGACCCGAACATTCAACACATCGAACTGCGTCTGCTGCCGCCATCGGAAACCCACTGGCTGGGCACCGACGGTTTTGGCCGTGATTTGCTCTCGCGTGTGGTGTATGGCGCACGCCCGACGCTGTTGCTGGTGTCACTGATCCTGGTTCTGACCATTCCGGTTGGCCTGCTGATCGGTATCAGCGCCGGTTACATTGGCGGCTGGTATGAACGCATTGTGATGCGACTGACCGATATTGTGATGTCCTTGCCCAGTCTGGTCATGGCGCTGGCGCTGGTGGCGATCCTTGGCCCCGGTCTGATGAACGGTGCACTGGCTCTGGCTTTCACCAGCTGGCCGCCGTTTGCACGACAGGCGAGGGCCGAGACACTGGCACTTCGCCGCAGCGATTATCTGGCGGCGGCACGGATGCAGGGCATCGGTGGGTTGCGACTGATGTTCGGCCACATTTTGCCGCTGTGCCTGCCCAGCGCCGTGGTGCGGGCGGCGCTCAGCCTCGGCGGCATCATTCTGGCCTCTGCCGGTCTGGGCTTTCTCGGCATGGGCATTCAGCCACCGACGGCTGAATGGGGCTCGATGGTTGCCGAAGGCAGCAAAGTCATTTTCGATCAGTGGTGGGTCGCCGCTGCACCGGGCGGGGCGATTCTTTTCGCCAGCCTGGCTTTCAATCTGCTGGGCGATGGCCTGCGTGACAAAATGGATCCACGACATGGCAACTGACTTTTTACATAAAGACAAATCAAATAGCGACAAGCTGGTCGCGAAAGATATGACCATTTACCTGCCGGGTGAACGTCCGCTGGAACTGGTGAAATCCCTGTCATTCAGTGTCGGACAGGAACGTGTGGCGCTGGTCGGCGAGTCCGGATCCGGCAAATCCCTGACTGCCCGCGCGCTGATGGGGTTGCTGCCACATCCGTGCAAGCTGCGCGCGTCACAGCTGACGCTGGGTGATAACGATCTGACCACACTCAAAGAACGTGAGTGGAGCACGCTTCGCGGTAACCGCGTATCGATGGTCATGCAGGATCCGAAACATGCGCTGAATCCGACGCAGAAAATCGGCAAACAGGTGGAAGAACCGCTGCGTCTGCACACCCGTCTTGGCCGCAAGGAGCGTCAGGAAAAGGTCACCGAGATGCTGAATGCGGTCGGTCTGCCGAATCCGGCTTTTCTGCAACAGCAGTATCCGCATCAACTTTCCGGCGGGATGGGGCAGCGCGTGATGCTGGCGATTGCACTGATCAACGACCCGCAATGGCTGATTGCCGACGAACCCACTTCCGCGCTGGATTTCGACATGCGTGAGCAGGTTCTGGGGCTGATTGAGCGTTTAGTCGAACAGCGAAATATGGGGCTGATCCTCATCAGTCACGACCTGCAACAGGTCGCCCGCTATTGTGAACGTGTGCTGGTGATGTACAAAGGCGAACTGCTCGATGAGCTTGCAGCCGATCAGCTGGCGAACGCTACACATCCTTATACGCATACACTCTGGTCATGCCGTCCGAGCAAATTTACCCACGGTGAACGCCTGCCAGTGCTGGATCGCGCGCTGCTGGCCTCTTTAAAACAGGAGCCGCGCCATGAGTGAGATTATTGCTGAACTGCATCAGCTGAGCGTGTCGCATCGTCAGGGTTACGAAACCCGCACGGTGGTACATAACGTCAACCTGACTATCAACAAAGGCGAATGCTTCGGGCTGGTCGGGCCGTCCGGTTGCGGTAAATCCTCGCTGCTGTGGGTGCTGGCGGGCCTGAACGGACACTGGGACGGCAGCCTGACGTTGCTTGATCATCAGGTGAAACCCGGTAAACCTTTTACCGGTAGCCTGCGCCGCGACGTGCAGATGGTTTTTCAGGACCCTTATGCCTCGCTGCACCCGAAACACAAGCTGCTGCGCACGCTGGCAGAGCCGCTGAAAATCCTCAAAGAACAGGATATTGAACAGAAAATTGCCGAAGGTTTTCGCCAGGTCGGGCTGGATCCGGCGCTGATGAACCGCTATCCGCATCAGCTTTCCGGTGGCCAGCGTCAGCGCGTGGCAATTGTCCGCGCACTCCTGCTCAAACCGAAACTGCTGCTGCTTGATGAACCGACGTCTGCCCTCGATATGTCTGTACAGGCGGAAATTCTCAATTTACTCAACGACCTGAAAGCCAGCAGCGACCTGACCATGATTCTGGTCAGCCACGATGCGGATGTGATTGACCATATGTGTGATCGTGCGGTGCATATGGCCAAGGGTTACGTCTTGACGTAGTCCTTCCCCTTCGCGGGGGAGGGAGCTGGAAAATGCTTAATCTAATTTATTAAATAACAAAGCTTTATTTCATTGTTCGGGCCTTGCCGTTGCACCTCTACACTCGGAAAAACTGTCTTTTCACCTGTGGAGATCGACCTCAATGAAAGTACGTGTTCCTTCCCTGTTATTTCTGCTCATGATGGCGGCAACCCGTGTGGATGCGGCGACACCTGCGGATACGCTGGTGGTAGCCGGTTCGCTCGAAGGTATTATCAGCCTGGATCCGGCGGAGAGTTTTGAAACCGTCAGTTCCGGCAATCTGGTTAACCTGTATCAGCAGCTGGTGGTTTCAAACCGTCAGCATCCCGATCAACTCGACCCGGACGCCGCCGCCAGCTGGCAGCCAGGGCCTGACGCGCACAGCCTGATTTTCACCCTTAAGCCGGGGCAGAAGTTTGCCAGCGGCAATCCGCTGACCGCTGACGACGTGATTTATTCCTTTAGTCGCGTGGTCAAACTCAATAAAAGCCCGTCGTTTATTCTCGGCGAACTGGGCTGGACACCAGAAAATGTCGACGGCAATCTGAAAAAACTGTCGGACGATAAAGTGCAGCTGAGCTGGCCTGCGGATATCGGCAGTGGTCTGGTGCTGAGCATTTTATCCGCGCCGGTGGCAGGCATTGTTGACAGCAAGCTGTTGAAAGAACATGTCGATCAGAACGATTTCGGCAACAGCTGGCTGCGTTCACGTTCAGCAGGCAGCGGTGCCTTTGAAGTGCGTAACTATGTGCCTCACGAAGCGCTAATCTTCAAACGTAACCCGAATGCCAAACCGCTGGCGAAGCTGGAAAACGTACTCTTTAAAAATGTCGGTGATCCTTCTACCCGCCGTCTGCTGGTACTTAATGGTGATGCTGACGTGGCATACGATTTAGGCGCGGATCAGTTCAGCTCGCTGCAAAAAGAAAAGGGTGTACATGTCGCCCAGTTCCCGGCGGCGAAAGTGTTCTATCTGGCGTTTAACGTCGGCGATACCACCCAACCGGCGCTGGCGAATCCCGCACTCTGGGAGGCTGCCCGCTGGCTGGTAGATTACCAGGGTATTTCAACCGATCTGCTCAAAGGCCAGTACGGCATTCATCAGACTTTCCTGCCGGACGGTTTAGCCGGTGCCATTGACGATCAGCCGTTCAAATACGACGTCGCGAAAGCCAAAGCCATTCTCAACAAAGGCGGCATTGCACCGGGGACTAAAATCGATTTAATCGTGATTAACCAGCCACCTTATTCCGATATCGCGCAGGCGTTGCAGGCCAGCTTTGCCAAAGCCGATATCAATTTAGTGGTGCATCCGTTGGTGGAAAGCGATGTGCTGACCCGCATGCGCGCGCATAAATTCCAGTCGATCTTCACTTACTGGGGTGCGGATTACCTCGACCCGAACACCAACGCCAGTACCTTTGCCTATAACGTGCCGAACGGGCCGAAAACACTGGCACAGCGTATTCAGTGGGTGATCCCGGAAATCAGCAAACAAACCCGCGCAGCGGCGGCGGAATCTGACCCGACCAAACGCAAGGCGCTGTATGCAGATTTGCAGCGTGAATTGCAGAAAAACTCACCCTTTGTGGTGGCGTTGCAAAGCAAGTTGCTGGTGGCCATCCGCGATAACGTGAAAGGTGCGAGCCAGAATGTGGCGGGGAGCCAGTTGTATCTGGATACGGTGAGTAAGGAATAAGAGGGGTTTCATCGTCCCTTATTCTCAAGTCATGACCCCGGGCCACAGGTCTCGGGGTCGCTCCTGTCAGCAGGTTCCTGAACGCGCCATTGAGGCTTGTCTGCTGCGGAGTTTTCATGACTTTTTCATAAAATCTTTCAGATGGGCGACTTTGTTAATGTCATCCATCAGGCGCGGGTTATTGCGCACTTCCCAAATATCGACATTGGTTTGCAGGTTTAACCAAAACTCGACAGAGGTCTCAAATGTCTTTGCCAGCCGGAAGGCAATATCAACGGTCAGTTTGCGGTTGTTATTCACCAGCGCGCTGATGGTATTGCGGTGAACATTCAGCATGTCGGCGAGATCGTTGATCCGCAGGCCTGCAGGTTCGAGAAATTCGTAAAGTAAAATATCACCAACAGTAGCGGGTTTACGTGTGGTCACAGCCATACGATGTTCCTTCTGGTATGTCTTCATTAACATCAAAGCGAATATGCTCATAATTACCGGTAACTCCTGTAACCGTGGGGATCTAAATACAGGCCATGTGCTTTTCCTTCCCGCCAGTAAAAAATCAGACGGTACTGCTCATTCACTCTGATCGATGAAAATCCCTTTAACGGGGGGGCCAGATCTTCATAGCGATTGCCCGGGGGCCAGAGTAAATCGCGATAATCCATTGCGGCATTGATCATATCCAGCTTCCTTTCCAGAGCAGTTGCCAGCGTCCAGGGTATTTTGCGATGGGGAGTGGCGAAGTGGAAAAAGTCTTCCAGCCATTGATCGCGGAAACTGCTTATCCTGAGCATATCGTTCATGAGATGAACCCATCCTGATTTTTAAGGTGGGGCATCGAAGCCTTGTTGCACTGTGCTTCGGTGCATAAATTAACAGAGTCTTTTGCCGTTGTATAGGGATTGTTCTCCCGGGAACGAACGTGACTTTAATGCTTCATGCATTTAGCGAAAGCGGTTGTTTAGGATTTTGCAGGATGTTTTCCAGAGAATTTGCATCGTCCGACAGAGGGGACGGCATAAGTGCGGCAAAGCGCGCAGAATGTTTACGCTGCATTGGCGGCGTAGTGACCGCACTTTATCACCGTGGCGGCGGAACAGGCGGGGGACAACAATTTTCGATTTTAAGCCACGCCCCGGGTTGCGTCGGGCTGATGAGCATGATAATGATTTCCATCGGTATTCTGCCTGTCACTGTTTTCGACCACTGAGATCTTATGAGCCTGAAAGCTTTCAACCCTGACGTCCTGCAAAAGAGTGATCTGATTAACCTGCTGATCGCCATTCCCGCCGGGATTATTGCCGCGCTGGTGACAATCGCTTTTCGCGGGGCGATTTCGGGCATTAACGGCCTGATGTTCACCGATGGCAGCGACATCACCAAAGCTTTCAATGAATATCCCAAAATTGTCTGGCCGCTGATCACCACAGCCGGCGGCGTCATTGCCGGTTTTATCCTGATCCTGGCGCTGCGCTACGAAAACAAGCACGGCAAAATGCCGGATTATCTGGATGTTATCGATCAGCGTCTGCCGGGCATTCCGGTGGTCAGTACCGTGCTGCGCGGGCTGTCGTCGCTAGCCAGTATTGCCAGCGGTGGTTCAATCGGTCGCGAAGGGGCAATGGTGCAGTTATCCGCGCTGAGCGGCAGTCTGCTCGGGCGTTTTTCGCGTTTCAAAGGTGTACATCAGTCAGATATTATCGCCATGGCCGCCGCGGGCGGACTGGCGGCGGTGTATCACGCCCCGTTTGCCGGCGCGCTGTTTGTGGCGGAAATCGCCTTTGGTGTGACCGCAGTTCAGCGACTGATCCCGTTGTTTATCTCGGCGTCGGTCGCGGTGCTTACTGTCCGTTCTCTGACCGATTACGCGCCACTGTATCTGTATTCTTCCGCCTCTTTCAGCCCGTCTTTCGGCGCGATTTTCACCGTGCTGATTATCGGCATGGCGACGGGGATTCTCGGGCCGCTATTCATCTCATCAATCGATAAAGTCCGTCAGTGGATGAAACCCATCTCGCATCCCGCGCTGCGCCTGGGGCTCGGCGGGCTGGGCGTCGGGTTGATCGCGATGATGTCGCCGCTGGTGCTGGGTAACGGTTTTGAGGTGATTGATTTAATCCTCAATAACGGCGATTTACAGACGTCGTTACTGGTGCTGCTGATCCTGAAAATTGTCGCCACAGCGATCACCATCGGGTCCGGTGCGGTCGGCGGGTTGTTTACGCCGTCGTTACTGATTGGTGCGGCAGGCGGGGCGCTGGTGTGTACTTTCCTGCAATGGCTGGGGTTCGATCCCGGTCCGGTCGGTTTATATGCCGCGATCGGCATGAGCGCATTGCTGGCGGCGACCAGTCATGCGCCGCTGATGTCGATCATGATGGCGTTTGAAATGACCCTCAACAGTTCGCTGCTGTTCCCGCTGATGCTGGCGACGGCGATTTCTTATGTCGTGGCCTCACGCCTGAAAGTCGGTGGCACGTATCCGGTGCTGACACGTCATAACGCGCGGTTCGCGGCGAAAAATGCCTTTGAATACAGTACGGTGGCGTCACTGATTTCGCCATGTTCGAAAATGTATGTTGATGCCTCGCTGTCTGAAGTGGTCAGCGAAGGGCTGAAACAGCGCACGCGATATGTGTACGTGGTGGACAGGGAGGAGCGTTTTCTCGGCGTAGTGCCGACCAATGTGGTGGCAGCAGGGCTTATCGATGGCAGCGTGAAATCCGGCAGCCCGATTGGCCCGTTTATCGAGCAGGAATTCACGACGATTTTCCAGCAGGCCAGTTACGAACAGGCGTGGGCGATGTTCAGCAATTCGCCGCTTGAACGTTTACCGGTGCTGGAAAACGCTGAATCCCGCCGTCTGCTGGGGGTGATCACCAAAGCCTCGCTGCTGAATAAAGCCAAAGATTTCCTGTAGTTGTTGTGCGGTTCGCGGCCGTCAGCCGTCGTCGCGATGCCTTAATGCATACCAGCCCGCCAGCAGGGTAAACACGCCGACAATCATCACCAGCAAAATAAAACCGTGATGATTGCTGGCAAGCGGAATGCCCCCGACGTTCATGCCAAAGAAACCGGCCACAATATTGATCGGCAGCGCCAGCACGGTGATCACGGTCAGCACATACAGCGTGCGGTTGCTTTGCTCCATCTGGCGTGAGGTGATTTCTTCCTGCAATAACCGGATGCGTTCGGTCAGCGCGATAAGGTCATTGAGCACCACAGAAAATTCCTCGGCAAACTGCCGTAAATCCTGGACCACAGCGGGAGCTATCCAGGTAGGAGGGCGGTTCAGCAGGCGGAAAAGCGCAGTCGGTTCCGGTGCCAGTAAACGCTGAAACCGCAGCAGCATCCGGCGCAGACGCCCCAGATCGGCGCGGTTCTTTTTCACGTGATGGCTCAGGAGTCGCTCTTCGATGGTGTCCACGTACTGATTGGCCCGACGCACAATGTGTTCCAGTAAATCTTCCTGTTCTTCTAAAAGATGCACCAGCAGCGCGGTGGGCGTGCTGATGTTCAGGTGCTCCAGTCGTTTGAATAATTGCTCGATCAGCCTGACCGGTTTATGGCGTGCCGTGACCACCAGTTGCTGATGGCAACTGAGCCACAGCGTCGAAGCTTCATCACTGGTTTCATCCGGGCGAAAAATCACATCGTTGAGCACCGCCAGCAGCGTATCATCGAGCCGTTCAATGCGCGTGCTGCGCGAGCCTTCGCGGATTTCCTCGAAAAACACCTCACCGACGCCAAAATGCTTTTTCAGCCATTTTTCTGACATGGCATGATTGAGATTGACGTGGATCCAGACGAATCCTTTGTCGTGGCAAATCTGCTGCCAGGCTTCCTGAACCTGTTGTGAAGAAACACGTTCGGCAGGGCGGTTTGGACGAAAAACGAAGCCGTAAATCATTCCGGTGACTTCATCGTTGAAATTGAGTACGGCGGGTTTTTCTGTCGGCATGTCGGATTTCTGGTGACCAAAGCAGGTGGCACCATTACGCCAGACATCGGCGTAAATACAATAACCTCCCGTCTAATTTCACAATACTGTCACATTCAAACAGCCTTACCCCCAATTTTCCGTCAGATGACGTCACTCCCGCCTTTTTGCTTTCTTTCCGAAATTATGACCAATAAATCATAAAGTTAACCCCGTTTAAATTTGTACCTCTTTGGGAGTATCTGGCGTTATGTAAATAAATACATGACGCGAAGGCGTTGATCGCAATCAAGTAGACGGCTCCCGCGCGTGCATACCCTGAGCCCATATTGAGCAATGTAGTTGTATTCCCCGCCATTCACATAATGACAAAGCGCAAATAAGCCTTTGCACAGGAGAGTTCCGGATGAGCAAGTTTCTTGACCGGTTTCGCTATTTCAAACAGCTAGCTGAACCTTTTGCTGACGGCCACGGCCAGACGCTGAATACCAATCGCGACTGGGAAGATGGTTACCGCAGCCGCTGGCAGCATGACAAAGTGGTCCGTTCCACGCATGGTGTGAACTGCACCGGTTCATGTAGCTGGAAGATTTACGTCAAAAATGGTCTGGTGACCTGGGAAACTCAGCAAACTGATTATCCGCGCACCCGTCCGGACTTGCCAAACCACGAGCCGCGCGGCTGTCCGCGTGGTGCCAGTTATTCCTGGTATCTCTACAGTGCTAACCGCCTGAAATATCCGCTGATGCGCAAAAAGCTGATCCAGTTATGGCGCGAGGCCAAACTGAATTACAGCGATCCGGTCGATGCCTGGGGCTCGATTGTGAATCAACCGGAAAAAGCCAAAGAATACAAAGCGGCACGTGGTCGCGGTGGTTTTGTGCGTTCAAGCTGGCAGGAAGTGAATGAGCTGATCGCCGCTTCCAACGTGTATACCGCCAAAACCTTCGGCCCGGACCGTATTATCGGTTTCTCGCCAATTCCGGCGATGTCGATGGTGTCTTACGCTTCCGGCGCGCGTTATCTTTCTTTGATCGGCGGCGTTTGTCTGAGTTTCTACGACTGGTATTGCGATTTGCCACCGGCTTCTCCGCAGACGTGGGGCGAGCAGACGGATGTCCCTGAATCCGCTGACTGGTACAACTCTTCGTATATTATCGCCTGGGGCTCCAACGTTCCGCAGACCCGTACGCCGGATGCCCACTTCTTTACCGAAGTGCGTTACAAAGGCACCAAAACCGTCGCGATTACGCCGGATTACGCTGAAATCGCCAAGATTTGTGACCAGTGGCTGGCACCGAAACAAGGTACCGACAGCGCGCTGGCGCTGGCAATGGGCCATGTGATCCTCAAATCCTTCCACATCGACAATCCAAGTCAGTATTTCACTGACTACGTGCGCCGCTACACCGATATGCCGATGCTGGTGATGCTTGAACCGCGTGAAGACGGTTCTTATGCTGCAGGCCGTATGTTGCGTGCCTCTGATCTGGTGGACAATTTGGGTCAGGAAAATAACCCGCAGTGGAAAACCATCGCCTTCGACGAAAACACCGGCGAACTGGTCTCGCCGTTAGGTTCGATCGGTTACCGCTGGGGTGAAAAAGGCAAGTGGAATCTGGAATCCCGCGAGGGGCAAGACGGTAAAGACGTCAGCCTGAAGCTGAGCCTGCTTGATGATCATGATGAGGTCGTGAATGTTGGCTATCCGTATTTTGGCGGCGCGGTCAGTGAGCATTTCAACAGCGTGGCGCTGGATGAAATTCTGATGCACAAATTGCCGGTCAAACGCCTGCAACTGGCAGATGGCAGTACCGGTCTGGTGGCCAGTGTTTACGACCTGACACTGGCGAACTACGGCATTGAACGCGGTCTGAATGACGAAAACTGCGCGCAAGGCTACGACGAAATCAAAGCCTACACGCCAGCCTGGGCAGAAAAAATCACGGGTGTTTCTCAGCAGAACATCGAGCGCATCGCGCACGAATTTGCCGATAACGCCAACAAAACCCATGGCCGTTCGATGATTATCGTCGGTGCCGGGATGAACCACTGGTATCACCTCGACATGAACTACCGCGGCCTGATCAACATGCTGATCTTCTGCGGTTGCGTCGGTCAGAGTGGTGGCGGCTGGGCACATTATGTCGGGCAGGAAAAACTGCGTCCGCAAACCGGCTGGCAGCCGCTGGCGTTTGGTCTGGACTGGCAGCGTCCGCCGCGCCAGATGAACAGCACCTCGTTCTTCTACAACCATTCCAGCCAGTGGCGTTACGAAACCGTCGCGCCGCAGGAGTTGTTGTCGCCGCTGGCGGATAAATCCAAATTCACGGGCAGCATGATCGACTACAACGTGCGCGCCGAGCGTATGGGCTGGCTGCCGTCTGCGCCGCAGCTCAACGTTAACCCGTTGCACATTGCACAACAGGCAAAGGCCGCCGGTTTATCGCCAGCAGATTTTACCGTGGCAGCCCTGAAAGACGGCAGCGTGCGTTTCGCGGCTGAACAGCCGGACAATCCGCAAAACTTCCCGCGCAACCTGTTCGTCTGGCGCTCCAACCTGCTGGGCTCTTCCGGTAAAGGCCACGAGTACATGCTGAAGTATCTGCTGGGCACCGAACACGGTATTCAGGGTGATGATTTAGGCATTCAGGGCGGCGTGATGCCGGAAGAAGTCGAATGGCAGGCGCAGGGCGGCGAAGGCAAACTGGATCTGGTGGTGACGCTTGATTTCCGTATGTCCAGCACCTGTCTGTATTCCGACATCGTGCTGCCAACCGCCACCTGGTACGAAAAAGACGACATGAATACCTCGGATATGCATCCGTTTATTCATCCGCTGTCCGCGGCTGTTGATCCGGCCTGGGATTCAAAAAGTGACTGGGAAATCTACAAAGGTATCGCCAAAGAATTCTCCCGCGTATGCGTCGGCCATCTGGGTGTCGAAACCGATATGGTGACGTTGCCTATCCAGCATGATTCCGCCGCTGAACTGGCGCAGCCGTTTGGTGTGGAAGACTGGAAAAAAGGCGAATGTGAGCTGATCCCGGGGCGCACCGCCCCGCATCTGATGGCCGTTGAACGTGATTATCCGAACACCTATGAGCGTTTCACTTCCGTCGGTCCGTTGCTGGAAAAACTCGGTAACGGCGGTAAAGGCATTAGCTGGAATACCGACAGCGAAGTCGATTTGCTGAAAAAACTGAACTACACCAAAGCGGATGGCGCGGCGAAAGGCCAGCCGATGATCAACACCGCGATTGATGCAGCCGAAGTCATCCTGACGCTGGCACCGGAAACCAACGGTCAGGTGGCGGTGAAAGCCTGGGCAGCGCTGAGCCAGAATACCGGCCGCGACCACACGCATCTGGCGCTGAATAAAGAAGACGAGAAAATCCGCTTCCGCGATATTCAGGCGCAGCCGCGCAAAATTATCTCCAGCCCGACATGGTCTGGTCTGGAAGATGAACACGTTTCTTACAACGCCTGTTACACCAACGTGCACGAGTTGATTCCATGGCGCACGCTGTCCGGCCGTCAGCAGATTTATCAGGATCACGCGTGGATGCGCGCCTTCGGTGAAAGCCTGCTGGTGTACCGTCCGCCAATCGACACCCGCGCGGCGCAACCGTTGCTGAATGCGAAGCCGAACGGTAATCCGGAAATGGCACTGAACTTCCTGACGCCGCACCAGAAATGGGGTATTCACTCCACCTACAGCGACAACCTGCTGATGCTGACCTTAGGTCGCGGCGGTCCGATTGTCTGGCTGAGTGAAGACGATGCGAAACAGTTAGGTATCGAGGACAACGACTGGATCGAAGCGTTTAACGCCAACGGCTCACTGAGCGCCCGTGCGGTGGTCAGCCAGCGTGTACCAGCGGGGATGACCATGATGTATCACGCACAGGAACGCATCGTGAATATTCCGGGATCCGAAATCAGCCAGCAGCGCGGTGGTATTCACAACTCCGTCACCCGCGTTTGCCCGAAACCGACCCATATGATCGGCGGTTATGCGCAACTGGCCTACGGCTTCAACTACTACGGCACGGTCGGTTCTAACCGCGATGAATTTGTGATTGTGCGCAAAATGAACCGCATCGACTGGTTAGACGATGAAGGCAATGACTACGTGCAGGACGCCGTGCAACAGGAGAAAGCCAAATGAAAATTCGTTCACAAGTCGGCATGGTGCTGAATCTCGATAAATGCATTGGCTGCCACACCTGTTCCGTGACCTGTAAAAACGTCTGGACCAGTCGCGAAGGGATGGAATACGCGTGGTTCAATAACGTGGAAACCAAACCGGGTCTGGGTTATCCGCACGACTGGGAAAACCAGGAAAAATGGAAGGGCGGCTGGATCCGCAAAATCAACGGCAAACTGCAGCCGCGCATGGGCAATAAAGCCAACCTGTTGCATAAAATCTTTGCCAACCCGCATATGCCGGAAATCGATGATTATTACGAGCCGTTTGATTTTGATTATCAGCATCTGCATACCGCGAAAGACGGTAAACATCAGCCGGTGGCGCGTCCGCGTTCGCTGCTGACCGGCAAACGCATGAAGAAAATTACCGGCGGCCCGAACTGGGAAGACGATCTGGGCACTGAGTTCAGCAAACGTTCTGCCGACCAGAACTTCGCCAACATGCAGAAAGAGATGTACGGCGAGTTCGAAAACACCTTTATGGCCTACCTGCCACGTCTGTGCGAACACTGTCTGAATCCGGCGTGTGTGGCGACCTGTCCGAGCGGGGCGATCTACAAACGTGGCGAAGACGGCATCGTGCTGATCGACCAGGACAAATGCCGTGGCTGGCGCATGTGCCTGACCGGCTGCCCGTACAAAAAAATCTACTTCAACTGGAAAAGCGGCAAGTCAGAAAAATGTATTTTCTGTTATCCGCGCATCGAAGCGGGCCAGCCAACGGTGTGTTCCGAAACCTGCGTCGGCCGCATCCGCTATCTCGGCGTGGTGTTATATGACGCCGACCGTATCGGCGAAGCCGCGTCAGTTGAGAACGAGAAAGACCTGTACGAAAGCCAGATGAGTATCTTCCTCGATCCGAACGATCCTGAAGTGATGGCGCAGGCCGAAAAAGACGGTATTCCTCTGTCGGTAATGGACGCCGCGCGTCAGTCGCCGGTCTACAAAATGGCGATCGAATGGAAGCTGGCGCTGCCGCTGCATCCTGAATACCGCACGCTGCCGATGGTCTGGTACGTGCCGCCGCTGTCTCCGATTCAGTCTGCCGCCGATGCCGGTGCTTTACCGCACAGCGGCGTGCTGCCGGACGTCGAAAGCCTGCGTATTCCGGTGGAATATCTGGCGAACCTGCTGACCGCAGGGGACACCGCACCGGTGCTGCGTGCCCTGAAACGTATGCTGGCGATGCGTCATTTCAAACGTGCTGAAACGGTTGATGGCGTAACGGACACCAGCGCGCTGGAACAGGTCGGATTGTCTGCGGCACAGGCGGAAGAAATGTACCGTTATCTGGCGATTGCCAACTACGAAGATCGTTTCGTAGTGCCATCCAGCCATCGTGAACAGGCGCGTGAAGCCTTCCCGGAAGCCAAAGGTTGTGGTTTCAGCTTCGGCGACGGCTGCCACGGCAGCGACAGCAAATTCAACCTGTTCAACAGTAAACGCATCGATGCCATCGACATCGGCGCGAAAACCGAAAGGAACCGCTGATGAACAGTTTACGACTGACAGGCTTACTGCTTGATTACCCGTCCGAAGAGGTGTGGCAACACCAGCCGGAACTGCTGGAAGCGGTGGCAGATTCCCCGGAACTGACTCAGGAGCAGCGCCTTGATCTGGCGCTGTATATCACGGCGTTCTGTAAGCAGGATTTGCTGGATGCACAATCGGCGTATACCGGTTTGTTCGATCGTGGTCGCGCCACCTCGCTGCTGTTGTTTGAACATGTGCACGGCGAATCCCGTGACCGTGGTCAGGCGATGGTCGATCTGATGGGGCAATACCGTGAAGCCGGGCTGGAAATCGACAGCCGCGAGCTGCCGGATTACCTGCCACTGTATCTGGAATACCTGACCACGCGTGATGAAAATCAGGCGCGGGAAGGGCTGCGTGATATCGCACCGATTCTGGCGTTACTCAGCGCCCGCATGCAGGAGCGGGACAGTCATTACGCTGAATTGTTTGATCTGCTGCTGGCGCTGTCTGGCAGTGATATCGCGACCGAAACGGTGCGCGAAGGTATCAGACAGGAAGCCCGTGATGACACACCCGCCGCGCTGGATGCGGTATGGGAAGAGGAGCAAATCAAGTTCCTCGGCGAGCAAAGTTGTGCGTCGGGCGATGAGACTGCGCACCAGAAACGCTTCGCTGGTGCGGTCGCACCTCAGTATCTGAACCTTGATGAAATGCCTGCGGGGGAACCACGCAAATGACCGACTTCCTCAACAACTTCTTTTTCAATATCTATCCCTACCTGTGCGGCACGGTATTTCTGGTCGGCAGCTGGTTGCGTTACGACTATGGCCAGTACAGCTGGCGCGCCGGTTCCAGCCAGTTGCTGGAGAAAAAAACGCTGCGTATCGCCTCGCCTTTGTTCCACGTCGGTATTCTCGGTATTTTCGCAGGACATGCCATCGGTATGCTGACGCCGCACTGGATGTATGAATCCTTTCTGCCGGTGCCGGTGAAACAGCAGATGGCAATGTGGGCGGGGGGGGCCGGTGGCCTGATGAGCCTGATCGGCGGCGGCATGCTGGTGTGGCGTCGTCTGAGCAACGAGCGCGTGCGGGCGACCTCCAGTTTTGGTGACATCATGATCATCATTCTGCTGGTGGTTCAATGTGCCCTCGGGCTGAGTACCATTCCGTTCTCCGCGCAGCATATGGACGGCAGTGAAATGATGAAACTGGTTGGCTGGGCGCAGTCCGTGGTGACCTTCCGTGGCGGTGCGGCAGCGCATCTGGATGGCGTGGCGTTTATCTTCCGCGTGCATCTGGTGCTGGGGATGACGCTATTCTTGCTGTTCCCGTTCTGCCGCCTGGTGCATATCTGGAGCGCGCCGGTGGAATATCTCACCCGCCGTTATCAGCTGGTGCGTAATCGTCGCTGATTGACCTGCATGATTGTGATCTGGCAATTTTGACATAAAAACGAAGGGCGCTATTATGCGCCCTTATCTTTATTTTATTGCTCAAGGACGCATCTGATGGCCACCCCAAGACAACCTATGACCGTAGCCCGCCGTTTACTTCGCAACAGCCTGATCTTACTGGTTATCGGCATTGTTGCCACTATCCACGGTTTAGTGGTCGGCAGCCCTGAAACTCCGCCAGGAGAAATGGCACCGCAACTGATGCTCGGCATCTGGTTTATCTTTATCGGCTGCGTGATGGCGCTGATCAGCTGGTTAGTTATCCGTAACAAAAAGAAAAAAGGCGAACTCTGATCTTTCGCTCCATACCGCATCAGCGCTCATCAGGGCGCTTTTTTTTATGTCTGGTGTGCCGGAAACCTGCGTTGCATCAACATCTGCTGCTCAGTTTTCACGCAATTTATGCTTTCAGTCGTCTTACAGCTAATAAAAATCCTAATCAACGTTGGCCAGGAAAAATAACATGACCAGAACGGTATACCTTAACGGGGAGTTTGTTGCCGAGCATGACGCGAAGGTGTCGGTATTTGATCGCGGTTTCTTATTTGCTGATGCCGTCTATGAAGTCAGCGCCGTACTGAATGGCCGTCTGCTCGACAACGCGGCACATCTGGCGCGGCTTGCACGTTCCTGTCAGGCGCTGAATCTGCGTCTGCCTTGCGCGCTCAGCGATATTGAGACCCTGCAAAAGCGTCTGATTGCTGAAAACCATCTGGTGGAAGGGGCGGTGTATCTGCAAATCAGCCGCGGCAACAGCGGTGACCGTGATTTTGATTTCCCCGGCGAAAGCGTAACGCCAACTTTTCTGATGTTTACCCAGGCGCGGCCGCTGATAGATCACCCCAAATCGAAAAGCGGTATTCGCATGGTCTCCGTTGAGGATATCCGCTGGCAGCGTCGTGACATCAAAACCGTGGGTCTGCTGGCTCCGTGTCTGGCGAAAGAGTATGCCCATCAGCATAATGCCGATGACGCCTTACTGATCGAAAACGGCCTGATCACCGAAGCCAGTTCCAGCAATGCCTGGATCGTAGATGCTGATGGCACGCTGATCACCCGCCCGCTGAGCACGCACATTCTGCATGGCATCACCCGTCAGGCGCTGCTGGAACTGGCGAAGCATCATGATATTCGCTTCGAGGAACGTCCGTTCACGCTCGATGAAGCACAAAATGCGCGGGAGATCTTTATCAGCTCGGCAACGACCTTTATCTGGCCGGTGATCGCACTGGACGGTAAGCCGGTCGGGGACGGAAAACCAGGTGCCGTCGCCGCAAAATTGCGGGCGATTTATGTGAACATGGCGGTGGAAGCGACGAGCCGGTAATTAACGTCAACGGAAGACGGCTCCTCCCCCTGCGAAGGAGGAGGATGGGAGGGAGTATGACGGTTGTCGCTGTGTACAGACGCGAACGTTTTTAACCTGGAAATAATCCCTCATCGCTTATTTATTTTAATGATAAAAATGACGCCATCATTTATTGAAAATGATTTACCGGTTGATTGCGCCGTTTCTCTCTTGTGACTAATTTTTTGAAGGCAGGGGCAATGGAATAATGCCCACCTTCGGAATTCATCACAGGAGAGGCATTTTGAAATCAATCATTAAATTCAGCGTCGCGATGTTTATTGTCGTGATGACAATGACCGCGTGTTCCACACATCAGTACGACCTGACGTTAGATAATCAAATTACCGAATTCGAAATTAAAGCTGACCGGCAATTTGTGACCTGGACTGCGCAGGCAATGGCTGACAATACGCAACCCGCCGTGCCGGTGGTTGCCTGCCAGGCTGCGGCCGTGGCGGCAGGGCAAACACTTTCACTGATTTCTCCCCTTTCTGAACCCGACAGTCAGTTCTTCAATTCCGCGGAAACCGATCTGGCGTTGATTGAATCCCGCACCAAAGCCTTAAATAACAATCCTGCGATTGATCAGCAGATATTCGGCCTGAGAAATATCTTCTATCAGATCAAATATAAAAAGCAGCATTGTTCGCAACAGGATTCTCCGGCGTATATCGCTATTCAGCGTAAACAGGTTTCCGTGATTATGCAGTCAATGCTGACGTATGAGCGGGTATTAAAAAATGGCTCAGGCACATCGCAAAAATAATAAAGGTGAACAGGATGAGTGATATTTTTGATTTAAGAGACCGCGCAATCAATGCGGCAAAAGCTTCACTGGGCGCAAACTGGAATACGGTGGCAAGCAGTGCCGTCCCGCAGATTGAAGCCTTACTTCAGCTGACATGGGAGATTGAAAAGGGCAAAGGCAGTTTCCGTTCGGGGGAGTATGAATCTTTGCTGGCGACTCAAAAATCCACTTTCGTGGCGGTGCTGACCACCTATGAAGCGATCAGCGCAGAGATAGCCTGGCAGGCGCTGAATGCGGTCTTTGACGTGATTTTGAGCGGCGTGCGCAACGTCCTGTAAAAACGATCTTGCGGCGGGCGAGTCTAAAATTATCTTTATCGATAACTATTTTCATTTAGACTGACGGACTTGCCCGCCTCCGGGTCGTTTCTATGAGGATGTCTGATGCTCCGCCGTTTCTTCTCTTATTACGCGCCCTATAAAAAACTGTTCTTCCTCGACTTCGGGTGCGCCATTCTGGCCGGATTGCTGGAACTAGGCTTTCCGATGGCGATCAAAACCTTCATCGATAAGTTGCTGCCCGCACACGACTGGGTGCTGATCATCGGCGCGACGGTCGGTCTGTTGCTGATTTATCTGTTCAATACTGCGCTGATGGCGATCGTTAACTACTGGGGGCATGCACTGGGCGTCGGGATTGAAACCGACATGCGTCGCGAAGCGTTCAGCCATCTGCAGAAACTGTCATTCCGTTATTACGACAATACCAAAACCGGTCACATCATTACCCATGTCACCAAGGATCTGGAGGAAGTGGGCGAAGTGGCACACCACGGGCCGGAGGATGTATTTATCGCGGTGATGACCTTTATCGGCGCGTTCATTCTGATGGCGACGGTGCATGTCCAGCTGGCGCTGATGACCATCATTATTGTGCCCGCGATGACCTGGATGGTCAGCCGCTACGGTGCGCAGATGACTGAAACCTGGCGGCGCCTGTTCGGCCAGGTGGGTAATTTTAACGCACGTATAGAAGAAAGCATCGGCGGCATTCGTGTGGTGAAAGCCTTCGCTAACGAAGCGCATGAGCAAAAACTGTTTGCTTCTGACAACGATAATTACCGCACGACGAAACTGAAAGCCTATCAGATCATGACTGCCAGCCTGACGCTGAGCTATCTGAGTACGCGTCTGGTTCAGTTGATCGTGATGGTCGCCGGAACCTGGTACGTGATTAATGATCAGCTGACTTACGGCGGATTCGTGGGGTTCCTGCTGCTGGTGGAAGTGTTTTTCCGTCCGGTGGCAAAAATCAGTTCGGTACTGGAAAGCTATCCGAAAGGGATTGCTGGTTTCAAACGCTTCACGCAGCTTATTGATACCGCGCCGGATATCACGGACCGGCCGGGCGCTCAGGTGGTCAGCCATCTGCGCGGCGATATTCATTATGACAACGTGGTGTTCGGCTATACGTCAGTCAGCAAGATTCTCAATGGCATCACGCTTTCTATTAATGCCGGAGAAACACTGGCATTCGTCGGGCCTTCCGGTGCGGGAAAAACCACCTTGTGTTCGCTGCTGCCCCGTTTTTATGAGCTGGACAGCGGCAGTATCACCATCGATGGTATTGATATCCGCGACATGACGCAGACCTCGTTGCGTCATAACATCGGCATCGTGCAGCAGGATGTGTTCCTGTTTGGCGGGACGATCCGCGAGAACATTGCGTACGGTAAGCTCGGTGCCAGCGAAGCAGAAATCCGCCTGGCTGCCAGCCGCGCACGCCTTGATGACGTCATTGACGCACTGCCGCTGGGCATGGACACGGTGATTGGCGAGCGGGGCGTGAAGCTTTCCGGCGGGCAGAAGCAACGCCTGTCGATTGCGCGGATTTTCCTGAAAAACCCGCCAATCCTGATCCTCGACGAAGCCACGTCTGCACTGGATACTGCCACCGAGCAGGCTATCCAGCAGTCGCTGGCGGAGCTTTCTGAGGGCCGGACCACGCTGGTGATTGCCCATCGTCTGGCGACGATTCAGAACGCTGACCGTATTATCGTGGTCGATAAAGAAGGCATTGTTGAGCAGGGTACGCATGAATCACTGCTGGCTCATCAGGGGCGTTATGCACAACTCCACGCCGCACAGTTCCGTTAATTTTTGTACCCTCTCCTGCAAAGGAGAGGGTTGGAACGGCGAAATAATCGCCACTCAAAAGTAAAGTCTCCCCAAAAATTTCCCTATCCTTCTCAAGTCTGCCCTCTCTTTTAATATTTTCTTTTTAGTAAAAGCCCGTTTTGAATAAAAATGATGCGATTCGGGCAGGTAAAAATATTCACTTTCGTTCAATTCAATCACGCACGTCATTATTATTTCCTTTAATTTGACTTTATTTTGCTCAATATCTTTAGTGAAAATCCTAATTCGAAAAAAATTGCGTAGTACAAAAATCTTATGGCTGCTTTTTCTATTAATGTGATAATGAACTTACCCTTGTGATAATTACCCTGCTATGCACCATTTAAATGCAACGCGTCTAAATTCCTCCTTAATTCATTAACGATTGTTAACAGATAAAAACCTTTTGATAAAGGTGATCTCGGTTGCAATAACTTTACAAAGCGAGACTTGTTTTGCACCAAAAAAATGCACCGCACCGTTGTGGTGCAAAACGTTATGCTAAAAGCGCATATAATCAGGGGGTTAGCGGCTTATAACAGAAATATTATGTTACAACTCTTTACGCAAAAAAGACTTAATGAGGCGAACTTTTCCATTTTAACTTTTCGTGCTCAGTGTTAAGGTTCGAATCGTTTTACAGACAGACGTATTTCAAAACATGTACAAATACTCACAGCCCGATATTCCAGATATATAAAAGAAAGCGGGCATGAGAACTCCTTTATAAAAAATCAAGGAAACTTAAATAATGATGAAGCGCAGTGTGTTGGCCTTAGCGGTCTCTTTAATTGCAGTGGGATCTACCGCAAACGCGAGTGAAATCTATAATAAAGACGGTAACAAACTGGACCTGTATGGTCGTGTAACCGCTAAGCATTATTTCTCCGATGATAAAAGTTCTGACGGCGACATGACTTATGCGCGTCTGGGCTTTAAAGGCGAAACTCAAATTAACGACACACTGACCGGTTATGGCCAGTGGGAATATAACATTCAGGCTAACCACGCAGAATCTCAGGGCGACCTGGGCAATAAAACCCGTCTGGGCTTTGCGGGTCTGAAAGTGAAAGATTTCGGTTCTATCGATTTCGGTCGTAACTACGGTGTGGTTTACGACGCACTGGGCTTCACCGATATGCTGCCTGAGTTTGGTGGTGATACTGCTAACAATGACAACTTCATGGTGGGTCGTTCAAGTGGTCTGGCAACTTACCGTAACCAGGACTTCTTCGGTCTGGTTACCGGCCTGAACATCGCCCTGCAATACCAGGGTAAAAACGAAAACGACGGTCGTTCAGCGTCTAAAGGCAACGGCGACGGTTACGGCGCATCCATCGATTATGAAGATATCGCAGGTTCCGGCATCGGTGCAGTTATTGCGGGTTCTTCTTCTGACCGTACTAACGCACAAACCAACGCCACAATCGGTGCTGGCGACAAAGCTTCTGCATGGGCAACTGGCCTGAAATATGACGCTCACCAGATTTATCTGGCAGCGATGTACAACGAAACCCGTAACCAGGCGCCAGTCACCGTGGGCTCCACGAGCGGCTACGCTAACAAAACTCAGGGTTATGAGTTAGTTGCGCAGTATCAGTTCGAAAACGGTCTGCGTCCTTCAATCGGTTACGTGCAGTCTAAAGCGAAAGATGTTGAAGGTGTGGGTGATGCGGACCTGGTTAAATACTTCGAAATCGGTGCGACTTACTACTTCAACAAAAACATGTACACCTATGTTGACTACATGATCAACCAGATCGATGACAACAACAAACTGGGCGTAAGCTCTGACGACATCGTTGCTGTAGCACTGACTTACCGCTTCTAAGTTAGTGAACTAAATTATTACCCCATTCTGTGTCTGAAAAAGGTAATCGCAAAGGCAGAGTTCATTGGCTCTGCCTTTTTTTATACCTGTGATTTCGTGTAATGCCTCCCAGGCCGCCCCCGTTTCTCTTCTCAAATAACCACAATAAATTCATATATCTAACTCTATAGCCTAAGGTTATACCCCAGACCCAAACAAGTATTCGTCAGCCGGTTTCTCGCGTGGAATATTCTCTGCAGTCTGATTAAAACCCCATTCAAAAAAATAGACCCCGGAGAAACTGACATGCAGCAAATTCCAAAGCCGTATCTTTTATTTCTTGGTGATGTGATGGATCCGCTGGCGGCGAAAACAGCGCGCGGTATTCACGTCTGGCGTCCTGAAGCTTGTGTCGGACAAATTCGTCTGGTAACGGATTCTGTGTCCTTAGGGTTGCCGGATCTGGATATCGCCACCGCCAAAGCGCAGGGCGCGAAAACCATGGTGCTGGGCACCGCAAATTCAGGCGGTAAATTACCAGCACACTGGATTGATTCGATCAAAGCGGCCATCAGCGCCGGTCTGAATGTGGCGAACGGTCTGCATCAGGGGCTGAACGACATTCCTGAGCTGGTTGCGCTGGCGGCTGAAAATAATGTGCAACTGTTCGATGTGCGCCACATGCAACCGGCGCTGGATACCGGCACCGGCATGAAACGTAGCGGCAAACGCATTCTGACTGTCGGCACAGATTGCTCGGTCGGCAAAATGTACACCTCGCTGGCGCTTGAAGCGGCCATGCGTGAGCTGGATTTGAACGCTGATTTCCGCGCGACCGGTCAGACCGGCGTACTGGTGGCCGGTGCCGGTATTGCCATTGATGCGGTGATTGCCGACTTCATTTCCGGTGCTGTCGAAGCGCTTTCCCCGGCGAACGATGACGATCACTGGGACATCATTGAAGGTCAGGGCTCGCTGTATCATCCGTCTTTTGCCGGTGTCAGCATGGGATTGATTCACGGCGCGCAGGCGCACCTGCTGGTGATGTGTCATGAACTTGGCCGCCCGCACATGCGCCATCTGCCACATCAGTTTATGCCCACGCTGCGCCAGTGTCTCGATACCAATCTGGCGGCAGCCAGCCTGACCAGCCCTGGCGTAAGACTCGCCGGTTTCTCGCTTAACACCTCCTCCGTCAGTGAAGAAGAAGCCAAAATCGCGCTGGCGGAAATCAGCGAAGAATTCGGCGTCCCGGCCACCGATCCGGTGCGTTTCGGTATCAAAAATATCGCGCAATGGATCAAGGAAAACGCCTGATGATCCAGATGACTTTCCAGTCCGTTGAACTGCCGCTGGCAAAACCATTTGCGATTTCCCGTGGTATCCGCACCGCCGTCACGGTGGTACGTGTTTACCTGACGGACGGTGAATTTACCGCCGTCGGGGAATGCACACCGACCGCACATTATCAGGAATCACCGCACAGCGTTGGCGAGCAACTGGAACTTATCCGTCCGCAGGTGGAACAGGGACTGAGCCGCGAGGCGCTGCAACAGGCGTTGCCGGTTGGCTCAGCGCGCAATGCCCTCGATTGTGCAATGTGGCGTCTCGATGCGGCAAAACAGGGCAAAGACCTGTGGCAACTGCTTGATATGCCTAAGCCTGTTTCGGTGATTACCGCCGAAACCCTGAGTCTGGATTCGCTGGAAAATATGGCCAATGCCGCCGCCGTGGCAGTTGCCGGTGGCGCGAAGTTGCTGAAAATCAAACTCGACCGCGAGCAGATTATCGAGAAAGTGGCCGCCATCCGCGCCACGGCACCGCAGGCTACGCTGGTGGTGGACGCTAACGAATCCTGGCTGGGTTTGGATCTCGACAGCCTGTTTCAGGCGTTGCATGAATTCAACGTGGCGATGATCGAACAACCCCTTCCTGCCGGTAATGACAAAGATCTGGTGCGTTGTTTGCATCCTGTTCCTGTCTGCGCCGACGAAAGCTGTCATGAGCGTGCGGATATTGCAGGGCTGCGCGACCGTTACGAGATGATCAATATCAAGCTCGACAAATGTGGTGGCCTGACAGAAGCGCTGGCCATGACCGATGTGGCTCGGCAGTTCAATCTGCGCATTATGGTCGGTTGCATGCTGGGCTCATCCATTGCGATGGAGGCGGCGCTGCCGGTAGCGGTGCAGGCGGAACGTGTCGATCTTGATGGCCCGATCTGGCTGGCGCAGGACGCTGAACCGGCATTGCGCTATGAAAACGGTGAAGTTTGGCTTTAACAGTTCAACTTATAAAGGAGGCGTTTATTGATGACAGTGCCCATTTTGCAGATTAACGATTTGTCGGTGACATTTTCCGGCCGGCAAGGCAAAACGCAGGCGCTGAAAGGCGTTTCCTTCTCTATTCATAAAGGTGAGGTGGTGGCGGTGGTCGGTGAAAGCGGCTCCGGTAAGTCCGTCACTTCACTGAGTGTCATGGGTTTGCTGCCGGATTCGGCGCACGTCGATGCGGGAAGTATCGAATTTTTTGGCCGTAACGGCAAACGTCATACCCTGACGTCGCTGTCGGCAGAATCGCGCCGCAAACTGCGCGGCCAGGAAATGTCGATGATTTTTCAGGAGCCGATGACCTCGCTCAATCCGGTGCTGCGTGTAGGCGATCAGCTTACCGAAGGGCTGCTGGATCACGGCATGGCGAATAAAGCCACGGCGCTGAACAAAGCCCGCGAGCTGCTGAAACAGGTTCGTATTCCTGACGTTGAACGTATCCTTAAATGTTACCCGCATGAACTTTCCGGCGGCATGCGTCAGCGCGTGATGATTGCGCAGGCGCTGGCCTGCGATCCGGCGCTGCTGATTGCCGACGAACCCACGACGGCGCTGGATGTCACGGTACAGGCGCGTATCCTGCAAATTCTGCGCGACCTGCAACAGGGCACCGATATGTCGGTTCTGTTTATCACCCATGACATGGGCGTGGTGGCGGAAATTGCCGATCGGGTGGTGGTGATGTATCAGGGCCAGGTGGTGGAGCAGGGCAGTGTGACGGAAATTTTCGCCAACGCACAGCATCCTTATACCCGCGCCTTGCTGGCCGCCGTACCGAAACTGGGCGACATGCAGGGGCTGAAATGGCCGCGCCGCTTCCCGCTGTTAAGAGATAAAACCGGCCAAAATATTTCGCCAGAAAAGCAATCGGTTGCAGGTGATCATCCTCACATTTCAGCGGGTGATGGCGATCAGAAAACCGCCAACTACGATGCGCCGCCGTTGCTCGATGTGCGCGGGTTGCGTGTCTGTTACCCGATCCGCTCCGGCGTGTTGTCACGCGTGACCAAAGAAGTTCACGCCGTGGAACAAATCGACTTCTCTATCTGGCCGGGCGAAACGCTGGCACTGGTAGGCGAGAGCGGTTGCGGCAAATCCACTACCGGTCGCGCGATTTTGCGGCTGGTGGGCAGCGAATCCGAAAGCATTCACCTCGAAGGTAAAGAAATTACCCTGATGCGCGACACCCCGTTTCAGGCTGTCCGTCGTCAGATCCAGATGGTGTTTCAGGATCCCTACGCCTCGCTCAATCCGCGTCTGACCGTCGGGTTTTCCATTGCCGAACCTTTATTACTGCATGGCCTGAAAAAGTCTCTGGCTGATGCCACGCCGGTGGTCAATCAGTTGCTGAAAAGTGTCGGACTTGAACCTTTCCATGCGCGGCGCTATCCGCACGAATTCTCCGGCGGGCAACGTCAGCGTATTGCCATCGCGCGTGCCATGGCATTGCAGCCACAGGTGATTATTGCCGACGAGGCCGTGTCTGCGCTGGATGTATCGATTCAGGCGCAGGTGGTCAATCTGATGATGGATCTTCAGCGTGATACCGGCGTTGCCTGGCTGTTTATTTCACATGACATGGCGGTGGTGGAGCGGATCGCCAACCGGGTGGCGGTGATGTACAGCGGACAGATTGTCGAGATTGGCCCGCGTGATGCCGTGTTTAGTAATCCTAAACACCCATATACCCAACGCCTGCTCAGTTCGGTACCGGTGGCGGATCCGACGCAACGTGTTTTACGCAATTTTGATGATGTGGAAGTGAAATCGCCGGTGCATCCGGCGGGTGTACAGATAGAAAAACTCAAATATTCCCGCGTCAGTGAACATCACTGGGTTGCACAGGGATAACTCAACATTCTTTTTTGGGACACACAGGAGAACACCATGCATTCGACCTTAGTGCGTAAAAGCCTGCTTGCCGCCGGACTGGCGCTTTGTTTTGCGGCGTCGGCTCAGGCCAAAGATCTGCGTATTTCCATGTATGCCGACGTGACCGGTTTTGACCCGCACGACACCACAGATACGCTGAGCTATTCCATTCAGAGCGGTATTTTTGAACGCCTGTTCCAGTTCGACAGCAAAATGGCCGTTGTGCCGGTGCTGGCGACGGATTACACCAGTAACAGCGATGCGACCGAATTCACCGTTAATCTTCGCCACGATGTGACTTTCCAGGACGGCACGCCGTTCAATGCTGATGCGGTAAAAGCCAACCTGGATCGGCTGGCCAATCCGGCCAATCATCTGAAACGTAACTCGCTGTTCAGCATGATCAAATCCGTTGATGTGGTCAGTCCGTATCAGGTAAAAATCACCCTCAACAAACCGTTTGGCGCGATGATCAACACCCTGGCGCACCCGTCGGCGGTGATGCACAGCCCGGCTTCGTTAAAGCAATACCCGAACGAACAGGATCTGAGTGTGCATCCGGTCGGCACCGGTCCGTTTAAGTTTGTGGAATGGCAGCAGGGTAAAGACGTCAAACTGGTGAAATACGACAACTACTGGCAGAAAGGCTGGCCGAAAGTAGATTCCGTCACGCTGTATCCGACGCCGGAAGATTCCACGCAGGTGGCGAAACTGAAGTCCGGCGGCGTGGACGCGGTGTATCCGTTGCCGTCCGATCTGGTGGATACCGTGAAGAGCGATCCGAAGCTGGATATTGCGCAGGATCCGGGCATCTATCTGTATTACATCGCCTTCAATACGCAGAAAAAAGAGTTCTCTGACGTGCGTGTCCGTCAGGCGATTAACTACGCTATTGACCGTAATCTGTGGCTGAAAGTCGGTTTCGCCGGTCTGGGTTCGCCGTCCACCTCGCCGCTGCCGAAAAACGTTCAGTTCTATCAGAAACAAACCACGCCGGATTACAGCTATAACATCGCTAAAGCCAAAGCGCTGATGAAAGAAGCCGGTTATGAGAAGGGCTTCGACGTTGAAATGTGGAGCTCGAACAAAACCGACCGTATCCGCAGTGCGCAGTTCCTGAAACAACAACTTTCACTGATCGGCGTGCGCGTGAAACTGGTGCCGATGGATTCCGGTTCGCTTAACCAGCGTCTGTGGAGCACACCGAAACCGGCGGATGCCAAAGTGGAAATGTACTACGGCGCATGGTCGGCCTCTACCGGCGATGCAGACTGGGCGTTGCGTCCGCTGTTTGCCACCGAATCCTGGATCCCTTCTGCCTATAACGTCTCTTATTACAGCAACAAGCAGGTTGATGCGGCGATCACCGCCGGTCTGCAAACGGCTGATGTGGAAAAACGTAAAGCCGCCTATGCCGATGCGCAAAAACTGCTGTGGGCAGATGCGCCGGTGGCCTATCTCGGCGTGCCGGACAACCTGGTCGGTAAGAGCAAAGACCTTTCCGGCGTCTACATGCTGGCCGACGGCTCACTGATTTTTAATCAGGCACAGTTTAAGTAATTTTTTGCTCCTCCCCCTGCGAAGGGGGAGGCTGGGAGGGGGTTTAGCAGGCAACTTCAGATTCAGAGTTGCCATTAATACCCCACCCCAACCCTCCCCTTCGCAGGGGAGGGAGTTTATTGAATTCAGGGAATCACTTTTATGCTGACCTATTTTATCCGCCGGATACTGGAAATGATCCCCGTTTTACTGGTGGTGTCATTACTGGTTTTCGGCTTTATCAAGCTGCTGCCGGGTGACCCTGCGCGTATTTACGCCGGTCAGGATGCGCCGGTTGAGGCGGTTGAGTCAGCACGGCAACTGCTTGGTCTGAATGATCCGCTGCCTGCGCAGTACTGGCACTGGCTGGACGGCATGATTCACGGCGATCTGGGCACCACTTACCGCACGCGTCAGCCGGTGTTAAGTGTGATTGAAAGCGGGTTTATGCCGACATTGCTGCTGGCGCTGGCGGGCTTTGCCTGGTCAGTGGTGCTGGGGCTGGTGATTGGCGTGGTGTCTGCGCTCAAACGTGGAAAATGGCAGGACTGGACGCTGATGAGCATGGCGGTCGGCGGCATTTCCATGCCGCCATTCTGGCTCGGATTGTTGCTTATCCAGTTTGTCGCCATGCCGTTCGGGATATTTGCCGTCAGCGGATTTAATCAGCCCGCTGACATTATCTTACCGGCAATCACCCTGGGTTCCTCGGTGGCGGCAGTCATGGCGCGTTTCACCCGCTCAGCATTTCTCGCCGTGGCGCAGGAAGATTATGTGCGCACCGCCAACGCCAAAGGATTACGCGCGCGTCTGGTGACGTGGAAACACATCATGCGTAATGCGCTGATCCCGATTATCACCATGCTTGGCCTGCAATTTGGCTTCCTGCTCGGTGGCTCGATCATTGTCGAAAGCGTGTTCAGCTGGCCGGGGCTGGGCTGGTTACTGATCGAATCCATCAAAACGCAGGATCAGCCGGTGATTCAGGCACTGGTCATGCTGTTCGTGTTTGAATTTATTCTGATAAACCTGCTGGTTGATCTGCTGTACGCGGTGGTCAATCCTGCTATCCGTCTGCGTTAGGAGCTGCTCATGACCGATCCTGTCTCTCCTCCGGGAGAAATCCAACCGGCTGCGGTAGCCTCGCAAAACGATGATATCCGCTCGCCGTGGTACGACTTTTTTCACACCTTTATCCGTCATCCGATGGCACTGGTCTCCGGCGGATTTATCCTGCTGCTGGTGCTTGTTGCGGTGTTCGCGCCGTGGCTGGCACCTTTTGACCCGATGACACCAGACTGGATGGCACTCGGTGTCGGTCCGACGCCGGAACACTGGTTCGGCACCGACGACTTAGGTCGCGATGTCCTCAGCCGCATCATTTATGGTGCGCGTATCTCCCTTTATGTCGGTATTTTTTCGGTCACGCTCGGCATGATTGCCGGTGTGTTACTCGGGCTGCTGGCCGGATATTACGGCCGCTGGCTGGATATGCTGATCATGCGCGGTTCCGACGTTTTATTCGCTTTTCCGGGCATGTTGCTGGCCATTGCAGTCGTGGCTATTCTCGGTCCGGGGCTGAACAACGTGATCATCGCGGTCGCGGTATTCAGCGTGCCGGTGTTTGCCCGCATCGTGCGCGCTGCTACGTTATCGATTAAACAAAGCGCCTATGTCGAAGCAGTTCGCTGCGTCGGCGCGCCGGACAGGGTGGTGATTTTGCGTCACATCCTGCCGGGCACGCTCTCAAACGTCATCGTCTATTTCACCATGCGTATTGGCACCAGTATCCTGACCGCAGCCAGCCTGAGTTTTATCGGTCTGGGGCCGGAACCGGATGTGCCGGAGTGGGGCAATATTCTGGCGATGAGCCGTAATATGATGATGGCGGGCAAATGGAACGTCAGCGTGTTCCCGGGGCTGGCGATATTCCTTACGGTTCTGGCATTTAATCTGCTCGGCGACGCGCTGCGTGACACGCTGGATCCTAAACTGAAAAAGTAATAGTCACCGAACAGCTGAAACGGAAAACTGATGCATCCGCAACAACATGAAGATGAATTTCAGCAGCAGGCGTTGTCCGCCTTGCTGCTACGCTGGCGCAGGTCGCGCCAGATTTTCCGCCCGCGTTTCCCGTGCGGTGCCACCAATTCACTGACTGATGTGACCGGCGTGACTGTCGGACACAGCACGCTGGCCGCCGGAGATATTCAGACCGGTGTCACCGCCATTGTGCCGCCCGGCGACGATCTGTATGAAAAGCCGTTGCCGTGCGGCGTGGCGGTGTTAAACGGTTTCGGCAAACCGATGGGGCTGATTCAGGTGATGGAACTGGGCGAACTGCAAACGCCGGTGCTGCTCAGCAATACCTTCGCCACCGGCACGTTATTTAATGCGCTGGTGAAACGCAGTTGTCAGCAATTTCCGCAGATTGGCCGTCCTGATGCCACCATTAATCCGGTTATCCTCGAGTGCAATGATTTCTATCTTAATGATATTCAGGCGATGGCGGTGAGTGAAGACGACGCGCTGACCGCACTCGACAGCGCGACAAAAACCTTCGCCCGTGGCAGCGTGGGTGCCGGACGTGGCATGAGCAGCTTTGGCTTAAAAGGCGGCATCGGCACCGCCTCGCGCTGGTGCGAAACGCTAAACGCGACATTAGGCGTACTGGTGCTGGCGAACTTCGGCAAACTCTCTGACCTGACGCTTGACGGCGTGCGTGCCGGCGAAGCCATCGCCCAAATCCTGCCGCAACTGGCGCCGCAGGTGGACGCCGGTTCGGTGATTATTGTGATGGCCTGCGATTGCTATCTTGACAGCCGCCAGCTCGGACGCATTGCCAAACGCGCCGGTGCCGGGTTAGGGCGTCTGGGCAGTTACTGGGGGCATGGCTCAGGGGATATCGCGCTGGCATTTTCGACGCAACGTGACGGTGTCACATTACCGGATGCCGAACTTGAGCCTTTACTGGCACTGGCGGCAGACGCCACAGAACACGCTATTATTGATGCCTTACTGAGTGCTGAAACCGTTTGCGGATTCGACGGACATTACCGGCCGGGGTTGAGTGAAGTATTAGATAATCTGGCGAACTAGCCTGGCTCCTTCCCCTCTCACGAGGGGAAGGCTGGGATGGGGTGTGGGTTTAGCCTCCGTCTGGTAACCAAACCAAAAAGGGAACGACTGATGAAAGTGTTTATCTCTGCGGACATTGAAGGTATTGCGGGTGTCATGCGTCCTGAGCAGTGCAGCCCGGGGAATTCAGATTACGAGGCCGCCCGTGCACTGATGGAAGGCGAAGTTAACGCCGCCATCGACGGGGCTTTTGCCGGTGGCGCGATGGAAGTGACGGTGGCCGACAGCCACGCGATGATGCAAAACCTGCGCGCCGATAAAATCGATCCGCGAGCCAGGCTGGTACAGGGTAAACCGCGTGGTTTATCGATGGTCGAAGGGCTGCAACAACAGCAATACGACGGCCTGATGTTTGTCGGCTATCACACTGCCGCAGGCGAAAACGGTGTACTGGCGCACACCATCAATGGCCGCGCTTTTTACCGCGTTAAACTCAACGGCAACGTGGTCGGCGAAAGCGACTTATACGCCGCTGCCGGTGCGGAACTCAACGTGCCGTTATGGCTGGTGACCGGCGACGATCACCTCGAAACCTGGATCCGCCGCTATTACCCTGAATCGCAATATGTCTGCGTCAAACGGGCGATTTCCGCCAATGCCGCCGAATCCGACAGCCCGTCGATTGCCTGTGCCAAAATCCGTAAACAGGCGACCATTGCCGTCAGCAAACCTGCGCCGCTCACTGCCGGAAGATTCAGCGCGCCTTATCATCTTGAGCTGATGACCGCCAAACCGGTCCTGGCAGATTTATTTTGTCTGATCCCCGGCGTTGAACGTCTCGATGCCGTCACCGTCGGTTATCACAGCCCGACCGTTGCTAATATTATCAGCCTGTTAAGTGCTTTCTCGTACTTAGCCATCACGCAGAAATAGGGCAGCAATGCGCTTACGCCACATCGAAGTGTTTCAGGCCGTGTTACAGGCGGGCAGCGTCAGCGGCGCGGCGCGCCTGCTCAACGTGTCGCAGCCGAATGTCAGCCGCGTGCTGAATCACGCTGAGCAGCAACTGGGTTTCACGCTGTTTGACCGTACACCGCAGGGGCTGATTGTGACGCCGGAAGGGCGGCGGTTAATGCCGGAAGTCGAAGCGTTATTCAGTCATATTCAGGCCATCGGTGAGCTGGCGGAACAGTTACGTCAGGGCGAAGGCCAGCATGTGCGCATTGGTTCGGCACACGCCCTCGGACACAGCGTGATGGCGCCGGTGCTGGTGGATTTCCGCCGTCAGACGCCCGGCGGCAGCGTCGAACTGGTGACCGGACATTTCAACACGCTGAGTCAGGACTTGCTGCAATACAAAATGGATTTCGCGCTGGCATTTGGCGAGCAGGCCACGCAGGAACTGGTTGCTGAGTCGATCTATCAGGCCAATATGGTCGCGCTCCTGCCCAAAGATTCCCCGGTCGAAGGGCCGGTAACGCTGGCGTGGCTGTGCGAAAACGATCTGCTGATGTTGCAGCAGCAGGATCCGCTGGGGCAGGTGCTCAACCGCGTCCTGCGCGAAAACGGTCTGATGCCGCACTCGGCGTTGTTCATCAAAACCTACTCGGTGATCGCCGACATGGTGCTGGCAGGCGGCGGTGTCGGCGTGGTGGATACATTTACCGCCCGGCGGTATGTTGATCAACTGAAGATCGTGGCGGTAGTGGAACCCCTGCCATTTGAGGTGATTTTGCTGAGCCGCCGGGATCAACCGGCGTCGCAGGCGGCGCTCAGGCTCAGACAACTGATTAAGCGGAAAGTGGGGGAGTTGAAAGGAGTGCCTTTCGATCCCGTTTAGTTTTTAATTTCAAATTCAAATTCAAATTCAAATTCAAGACCTTGGGTTGTCACCCAAACTGCCCCAAAGGACGCGTAAGCGCGCGCCCTCTGGACTCCCGCGCTTTTTCACTGCGCGCTGTCGCTAGACACTATGTTTCAGTTGCCGCCGCGACAGGCTGGAAATCTTGCCGCTTTGCGGTTCCTTCTCTCGGTCCTGGAGCCTTGGGTCTCCAGGCCGCTCCGTTCAGCAAGATTTCTGAATCGCCCGCACGATCTTAAATTCAAAGGCAGGAGTTTTTAGATTTCAACATCAGTCAGGTTGTGAATTAAGAGCCTGAGGCCGGTTCCAAAATAACGCCGGACGAGAGGTGGAAAACCGCGCATGTTTTTGCGCGGGTTGTAACCCGATGGGAGGGCACCGCGCAGCGGCGGGATTTTGCGGCTATCGCTGCGGCTTATGGAACATAGTCAGCGAGCGGAGCGCGCAGTGAAAGAGCCCGGGGGGTCTTGGGGGGCGGCGGCGATAAGCCGTCCCCCAAGTCGGTGTGGGCCGACGCCCACGACCTTGAAGTTGAAGTTGATTTTAAAGCGCCCCCGTTGCCACCGCCCCCCTGCCACTACCGGATCTCATTCACATACATAAAGTGATCGGTGCTGAACCTGTGGTGCGCCATGATCACCGGCACGGCGCTTTGATCAAACGACACTTCGTCGATCACCATCACCGCGTGCGGGGCCTCGAGTTCCAGCCATTTCAGGTCGTCGGCATCAGCCATCTCGGCGATTAACTGCTCGCGCACGGCCGCCACGCGGACCCCGTATTTTTCCAGCAGAAAACGGTAAAGCAGCGGCGGTAAATCATCCGCTGCGGGGAAGTCCGGCAGGCGTTCGGCCGGTAATACCAGCCGTTCATGCATGGCGGGAATGCCTTTAACCCGGCGTAAACGGCGGATGCGGATAACCGGTGCGCCGTCGTCGATTTGCAGCTTTTCGGCTTCACGGGCGCTGGCCTGGCCGGTCTGATGATCGAGCAAAATCGTCTCGGAATTCAGTAACGCACCGTCGCGGCCATGCAGGCGGAAATACTGAAAGAAATAACTGAGATTGTGCAGCGGTGCCCAGCCAGTGACCACGGTGCCGGTCTTGCGACGCCGCATCAGCATGCCTTCCGTCGTTAGCGCCGAAAGCGCTTTGCGTACCGTTCCCACCGAAACCCCGAAGTCTGCCGCCAGCGCATTTTCGCTCGGCAAAACCGTACCCGGCGGCAGCTCGCCAATCAGAATGGATTCGCTGATGTGACGTTTCACCACTTCATATAACGGCGCGGATTCCCTTTCGCTTAACCGGCCAAAAGGGGAAGCGTCCTGCTCTGCTTTATTTTGTTGTGTCATACCTGATTACCTATTGACCTGAACGGGCATCTGCTTTATCTATAAACTATATAGAAATAGAATAAAGCGAGTATAGCATGTCGTGCGAAGGAAGTTTGCAAATTGCGCTGGACTCCATCCGGCAGGACGAAACCGCCATTTTACAGGATCTCAGCCAGATGCTGGCAGTAGATACCTGCTTCCCGCCGGGCACCGGTTATCCGGCATTTGCCAGCCTGATGGAATCTCTGCTGGAGCCGATGGGGTTTGTCTGTGAGCGCGTCAGCGTGCCGGAAAACTTGTGGCAAACGCCGGACGGCAGTGCGCAGGGCGAACGGGTGAATGTGATTGCTACCTTGCCGGGCAGCGCCGCCGAAGCCTGTAATCTCTATTTTCACGTCGATACTGTTCCGGCGGGCGATGGCTGGAATTACCCGCCACTGACGCTGACGCAGGCTGATGGCAAACTGATCGGTCGCGGCGCGGCAGACATGAAAGGCACGATTGTGGCGGCGCTCGCGGCAATTCGCGCTGCGCAACGTCACGGGCTGGCGCTGAAATTCAATCCGGTTCTGCTGTTGTGTACCGATGAAGAAGGTGGTCTGTACCCCGGTGTGCGCTATCTGGCGGAGCAAAAATTATTCTCCGGCCACATGCTCAGCTTTAACGGCGGGGCGGTACCGCGTATCTGGGGCGGCTGTTTCGGCAGCATCGACCTCAAAATTTGTATCACCGGCCGGTCGGCGCACTCCGGCGATCCGGTCGGGGGCATCAATGCCATTGAAGAAAGCCTGCCGCTGATGAATGCGCTGCACACGCTCAAACGTGACGTTGAACAGCGCGCTTCCGCCATGCCTGCACCCCCTCATTTCGAAGGACGTCCGCTCACATCACGTCTCACGCTGGCTGCCGCGCTAGGGGGGGGCAAAGGTTCAACCCTGCCCGCACGCTTTGAACTGCTGGTTAACCGCCGCTATTCGCCGGAAGAACCGTTCGAAACCGTCTTTAAAGAACTCACGGATTGTATCGGGCAGGCGATGAAAGATTCTGCGGCGCTGGCGGTGGAATATCACCTGATCGGCCATCTGGCTCCGGTCAGCGATCCGACCGGCCCGCACTGGCCGCGCTGGCTTGCGGCGCTCAGTCAGGGTTTTGGCTTCCACGCAAACGATTTCGCTGTCTGGGGTTCTTCCACCAGTTCTGACATGGGCTGGGTTCAGCAGGCAGGCATTCAGGAAATTTTACTCGGCGGGCTCGCCCGGCCGGAAAACCGTATCCATGCATCGGACGAATACACAACGATGCAGGACGTCGTCGCGTTATCGCAGTCAATTCTTGCTTATTTAGCTTCTGATTTTACTCCGACAGAAAATTCGCCAACCCAGGGCTTTTCGAATTCAGCAGAGAGGGTTTAATAATGTGTGCAATGAAAGGCGTTAACCGCCGTCAGTTTATCGCAGGATCCACCATTCTCACCGGCGCGGCGATGTTGCCGTGGTCGGGCAATGTCGCCGCTGCCGTTTCCAGCGCCACGGACGCCAGCGGTTCACCGCGCAAGGGCGGGGTGCTGCGCATCAGCGTAGATCAGGCCGCCGGTATGCTTAATCCGCAGCAGGCGCGCGTCAATCCGGAATATCTGCTGGCTGAGTTGCTGTACAGCGGGCTGACCCGTCTGACGCAGGACATGAAAGCTGAAGCGGATCTGGCCGAATCCTGGAAAGCCAGCGACGACCTGACGCAGTGGACCTTTACCCTGCGTAAAAACCTCAGCTTTCACGACGGTTCTGCCTGTACCTCCGCCGATGTGGTGGCCAGCCTGAATGCCATTCTCGCCCCGAAAAATGCTTCACCGGGGCAACACAATATTGGCCCGATCAAAACCGTCACCGCGCCGGATGCCGATACGGTAGTGATTGGCACCGACGGTCCGTACGCCGATCTGCCGGTGATGCTGGCGTATCCCGATGCCAAAATTATTCCCGCAGCGATTGCGGGCGGCCAGCCAGAACGCCTGAGCAAAGAGGCCATCGGTACCGGACCGTTTAAACTGGTGTCGTTTGAGCCTGAACGCCTGATTGTTGTTGAGCGCAATCCGCATTATTACGATCCGTCCCGTCCGCATCTGGACCGCGTTGAAGTGGTGGTCTATCCGGATGCCATTGCAGAAGGCTCGGCGCTGATTGCCGGTGACACCGATCTGATGCTTTCCGCCGCCTCTACTGAATTTGCCCGCCTGTCAAAATCCTCCGGCATTGTGCCGCTGCGCGTGTCGTCCGGTCAGTTCCTCAACGTGAATATGGGGTGTGACACCAAACCGTTTAACGATGTGCGCGTCCGTCAGGCGCTGGCGCTGTGTGTGGATCGCAAAGCTACTGTGGATTTTGTTGCCGAAGGCTACGGCACGGCAGGTAATGATACGCCGCTCAACACGGCCTATCCGTATTACCTGAACGAACCCCTCAAAGAACCGGATTACGCCAAAGCCAAAGCGTTGCTGAAAGATGCCGGTTATCCCGACGGATTAGATCTGACGCTGATCGCTTCCGACAAACCGTCCACCCGCACCCAGCTTGGAATTGCGTTGCGCGAAATGGCCAAACCGGGTGGTTTTCGCATTAATGTGCAGACGATGGCACACAGCACTTATCTCGATCAGGTGTGGAAAAAAGGCAATTTTTACGTCGGCTTCTACAACATGCAGCCCACGCCGGATGCCGTTTTCTCCCTGCTTTACACCTCGACGGCCTCCTGGAACGAAACCCGCTGGAATAACACTGAATTTGATACCGCAGTGAAAGCCGCGCGTGAAACAGCGGATCCGGCAAAACGCACCGAACTGTACGGCAAGGCGCAAAAACTGATGCACGATCAAGTGCCGTCACTCATTCCGGCGTTCTTCGATTTGCTGGCGGCAGGGCGCGATTACGTTGCCGGTTATCAGCTGCATCCGCGTGGTGCGGTGTTCCGTCTTGATCATGTGTGGCTGACGGCGAAAGCCCCGACCCGAAAATAACAGGGGGCATTGACAGTGACGGCGAGTTATTTGTTCAAACGTTTCATGCTGGTGATTTACACCCTGCTGGTGGTGTCGCTGCTGGTTTTTGGCATTACGCAATTGTTACCGGCGGATGCCGCCGTCACCCTGCTGGGGCAGAACGCCACGCCGCAAGCGCTGGCCGCCGTGCGTGCGCGTCTCGGGCTAAATGATCCGGCCTGGCTGCAATACTGGCACTGGCTGCGCGGCGTGCTGCACGGTGATTTCGGTGTGTCGATGCGTAACGGTTTGCCGGTGGCACCCACCATTATGGCGGCACTGGGGCGCTCCCTGCTGCTGGCCGTGTGCGCGCTGTTGCTGATGCTGGTTGTCGCGATTCCACTCGGGATCTGGGCGGCGGTCCGGCGCGGGAAACTGGCCGATATGCTGGTCAGCGTGTTGTCGTATGTCGGCATTTCATTTCCGGAATTTGTGACCGCCACACTGTTATTGCTGCTGTTTGCCGATGTCTGGCAAATCCTGCCCGCCACCGGTTATGTGCCGCTGACGGAGGATTTCCGGGGAGGCATCAGCCATCTGATCCTGCCGTCGGTGACGGTGGCAATGATACTGGTGGCGCACGTTTCACGCATGGTGCGCTCGGAGATGGTCGATGTGTTGCAGACCGATTATATCCGCGCGGCACATCTCAAAGGGTTGTCGCGCCGCAGGATTTTGTGGCGGCACGCGTTACGTAACGGCCTGCTGCCGACCATCACCATTGTGGCGCTTGATGTCGGTTATCTGCTCGGCGGTATCGTGGTGGTGGAAGAGATTTTCGCCATTCCGGGGATTGGCCGTGAACTGATCGTCGCTGTTCAGGCGCGGGATTTACCGACCATTCAGGCCGGGGTGCTGATCCTTGCCGCGACCTATTCCATCGTCAATTTCCTGGCCGATCTGGCCTATGTTTTCCTCGATAAACGGATCAGTTATGCGTGATGTGATGAAGCATTTAATCCGTTCACCGCAGGGCGCTGTCGGGTTATTTATCTTAGTGGTGGCTGCGCTGATGGTGTGTGGCGGGGCGCATATCGCGCCTTATGATCCGGAATCGATTTCGATTCTGGCGCGGTACAAAGCCCCCTCGGCAGAACACTGGTTCGGTACCGATCAGCTCGGACGCGATATTTTCAGCCGCGTGATGGTCGGTGCGCGCGCCACGATAGTGCTGTCACTGCTGGCGACATTAATGTCGATGGTTACTGGCGCGGTGATCGGCACCGCCAGCGCCTATCTGGGCGGCAAAACGGACGAAGCGATTATGCGCACTATGGATGCGGTAATGTCGATCCCGAGCCTGTTGTTCGCGCTGCTGATTGTCAGCACCCTCGGTCAGAGCAGCTTCAATGCTGTACTGGCGATCACTATCGCATTTGTGCCCGGCATGGTGCGCATCGCCCGCAGCGTCTCGCTGGCAGCGCGTCAGCAGGATTACGTCAGCGCGGCGATTGCCCGTGGTGAAGCCACGCACTACATCATTTTGCGTGAAATGCTGCCCAATATTGTCGCGCCAATCATCGTGGAAGCCACTATCCGCGTGGCCTTCGCCATCATGTTATTTGCCACACTGAGTTTCCTCGGCCTCGGCGCACAACCGCCTGAGCCGGAATGGGGACTGATGGTGTCGGAAGCCCGTGCATATTTCTTTAACGCGCCATGGATGATGCTGATCCCGGGGGTGTCGATCGCGCTGGTGGCGATTGGTTTTAACCTGCTGGGCGATGGCCTGCGCGATGCGCTTAACCCGAGGAGCCACTGATGAGCGACGCCGTATTAGCCATAGAAAATTACAGCCTCGACTACCTGCTGCCTCAGTCAGAGCCGTTGCAGGTTTTGCAGGACATTTCACTCAGTGTGCAGCGCGGTGAAGTGGTCGGGCTGGTCGGGGAATCCGGTTCGGGTAAAACCACGCTGGGCTGGTCGGTTATGCGCTACATGGCTGCCAATGCGCGGGAACGCAGCGGGCGCATTCTGCTGGCGGGTGAGGATTTATGCCAGATGTCTGCGCCACAACTTGAAAACCTGCGCGGCGGCAAGCTGGGCATGATTTTTCAGGATCCGGGAGCTTCGCTGAATCCGACACTGACCCTCGGCGAACAGATCACCGAAGTGCTGATCCGCCATCGCGGGCTGGATGCCAGACAGGCGCTGGAGCTGGGCATTCAGTTGCTCAGCCACGTCGAGCTGAAAAATCCGGCGGCAATGATGAAGCGTTATCCGCATCAGGTGTCCGGCGGCGAAAAACAACGTGTACTGATCGCCACGGCCTTTGCCTGCGAGCCGCAATGTCTGATTTTCGATGAACCGACCACGGCACTTGATGTCATCAGTTCGGCACAAATTCTGGCATTGTTTGCCCGTCTGCGTGAGGAAACCGGCGTTGCCTCGCTGTACATCTCGCACGATCTGGCGCTGGTGTCAGCGGTGGCAGACCGCGTCTGTGTGCTGGAAAAAGGTCACATTGTTGAACAGGCCACCGCGCGCACGCTGTTCCTTTCGCCACAACATGCTTACACACAAAAGCTGGTAGCCGCAGTGCCGGATCCCGCGCATCGTCTGACAGATGCCACTCCGGTGTCAGCGCAGCCGCTGCTTAGCCTGCAAAACATCAATATTGATTATGGTCGTCACGGTTTGCTGGATCGACTTCTGCGCCGTGAAAACGGTAAAACCCGTGCTGCGTCGGATGTCAGCCTGACAGTGCATCGCGGGGAAATCGTCGGCGTGGTGGGGGAGTCCGGCTCCGGTAAGTCGTCGCTGGCAAAAGCACTGACCGGTCTGGTGCCGTTCAGCGGCAAAGTGGATTTTAACGGTTACAACCTGTCTGGCCGCGCCGAAATGGATAAAGACTATCGCCGCCGTGTGCAGATGATTTTCCAGCATCCTGACGCCTCACTCAATCCGCGTCAGCGTATCGGTGAGATCATCGCCCGTCCGTTGCGGCTGTACGGTTTGCCAGAGGGTGAAAACGAAGCGCAGGCGGTAGCGCGCTTGCTGGAGGATGTCCGGTTGCCTGCCAGTTTCGCCCGGCGTTTTCCGCATGAACTTTCCGGTGGACAGAAGCAGCGCGTGGCGATTGCCCGTGCGTTTGCGCATCCGCCTGAACTGGTGATTTGCGATGAAATCACTGCCGCACTCGATGTCTCGGTGCAGGCGACGGTGATTGAGTTATTGCTGGAACTGCGCCGTCGCTACGGCACCGCTTATCTGTTTATTACCCACGATCTGAACCTGATCCGCCAGATTGCACACCGCGTGGCGGTGATGTATCGCGGGGATTTGCTGGAAGTGCTGCCGGGCGAGGCTATGGCGCAACATGCCAGTCACGATTATACGAAGGCATTGCTGGCAGCGGTGCATACGCCTGAAAAGGCCATCACAGAACATCTTTGATACTGAAAGGGTTACACATGAATTCTCAACAATTACTGGCCGCAGTTGATGATGACTATTGCCTGAATTTTCTGGCGCGGATGGTGCAGCACAAAAGTTACAGCCAGACAGACGGCGAGCGCAAACTGGCAGAATATATGGCCAGCCAGATGCAGATGCTCGGGCTGGAAACGCAACTGCAACCGGTGCCGGGCGAGCGTCTGAACGCTATCGGCACGCTTCGCGGAGAGGGCGGCGGCCACAGTTTGCTGTTCAACGGTCATCTCGATACCAACCCGGTGACCGAAGGCTGGACGGTCGACCCGTGGGAAGGAAAAATCGATGATGAATTCATTTACGGCATCGGTGTTTCCAACATGAAAGCAGGTGACGCGGCCTATTTCTGTGCGCTGAAAACGCTGATCGACAACGGTGTGAAACTTAAAGGCGACGTTATCCTGACGTATGTGGTCGGTGAATTGCAGGGCGGAATCGGCACCATTGCGGCCATCGAACAGGGCATCAAAGCCGATTATTTTATCAACTCAGAACCGACCGATGTGCAGGCGATGACCATGCATGCCGGGTCGCTGATGTTCACCATCGAACTGACCGGCGATACGCGCCATCTTTCGAAGCGCGAAGAAGCGGTCGATGCGATTCAGGCGGCCATCAGGTTAATCCCGCAAATCAATAACATCACTTTTACCGGCGCGGAAACGGACGATCACCGCAAAATTAACCGTGGCCATATCGGCACCATCCACGGCGCGCTGGGACGTGATTTAGAGGAATGGCGTCCGCCACAGGTCGCTGACTTCGTGCGCCTCAGCGGATCTGCGCGTTTTGCGCCGGGGCAAACGGTTGATACCGTGCTGGCCGATTTACAGGCGCTGCTCGATGACCTGTGCAGCGAATTTCCCGGCTTGCAGGCAGAACTGTTTGATGACGGTAAACGCCATCGCCCGACCATGCTGCCGTTCGAAGTATCGCCGGAATCGCCCATCGTTAAAGCGGTGAACCGTGCCTATCAGACGGTACGCGGTGAACAACAGCCCACCGGCGTTATTACGCCACCGGCTTTTTATGGCACTGATGCCGCGCATTTCTACCAGATGCTGGGCATGGAAGGCGTGGTCTGCGGGCCGGGTGGCAAGTTCAACACCATGCCGGACGAGCGTGTTCACATTAAAGATTTCCTCGATACCGTGCGGGTTTACCTGCTGGCAATCCTCGAAATCTGTCAGCCGGTTGAAGCCTGATTGAAGAGGGGCAACAGATGTCGATGGCTGTGAATCTGGCGGCATTGAGCCGCCTGCGTGACGCCATGCGCATGGCGGATGCCGACGTTATGCTGGTCGACAGCGGTGAACTGCTGGCGTGGCTGACCGGTTTTACCGTATCGGAAACGATGTACCGCGCCTGTCTGGTGCCGCTGAGCGGCGAGCCGTGGATGGTGCTGCGCAAGCTTGATGAAGCGCCGTGTCGTCAGTTGAGCTGGCTGCGTGACATTGTCACTTATGATGACGCTGAGAACCCCTGGAAGTGTGTGGCGCAAAGCCTGATTTCACGCGGTTATCGCGACTGCCGTCTTGGCGCAGACACCCGTTCTTACGGCATGACGGCAGATACCTGGCAGCAGCTTTCCGAACATTTACCCGAAGCCGTCTGGCGGCCTGTGCCGGGTGTCAGCGACAGTCTGCGGCAGGTGAAATTTCCTTATGAGCTGGACATCCTTCAGCAGGCGGCGCATATCGCGGATACCGCGTTTCTGACGCTGAAAGAGCAGGTGAACGCGGGCTGGCGTGTGCGGGACGTTGCCGCGCTGGCGGCACAGATTTTTCTTTCTGAAGGTGCTGATACCGGTGAAACCGGTCCGGTTGTCCGTTCCGCCGGAGACAGCGGTTTTCTGCATGCGCAGACGCATGAGGATATTATCCAGAACGGCGACATTCTGCATGTGGAACTGATCCCCAAGGTAAAACACTACAGCGCCCGCCTGATGCGCCCGTTTATCCCCGGCGGAATCAGTCCGGAGCAACACCACATCGCCCGCCAGCTTATCGCCCTGCAGGATGCGCAGATCGCCGCCATGAAACCGGGCGCGAAAGCCCGTGACGTCGATGCGATTTTACGCAACGCCGTGCTCGCCGCCGGGTTACGCGCTGATTACGGTAACGTCACCGGTTACGCGCTCGGGCTTTACACCCGTACGCCACGCCCGAGTGATTTTTCGCATTGCTTTACGCCAGCAGCAGACTGGAGGCTGGAGGAAAACATGGTGTTCCATATGTACACTTCGGCAGCCGGACTGGCGTTCAGCGAGACAGTCGTGGTGAGGCCGGAAGGCGGAATGAGGATGAGTCGTTTACCGAGGGAGGTGATTTTGATTTAAAAAGGGAGGGGGCGACCTAATTGCAAATTCAAGGTCAAGGTCGTGGGCTCGCCGCCCACACTGGCCCAGAGGACGCGTAAGCGCGCGCCCTCTGGACTCCCGCGCTTTTTCACTGCGCGCTCCGCTCGCTGACTATGTTTCATCAGCCGCAGTGATAGCCGCAAAATCCCGCCGCTGCGCGGTTCCCTCCCATCGGGTTACAACCCGCGCAAAAACATGCGCGGTTTTCCACCTCTCGTCCGGCGGTATTTTGGAACCGGCCTTAGGCTCTTAATTCACAACCTGACTGATGTTGAAATCTAAAAACTGTCTGCCTTTGAATTTAAGATCGTGCGGGCGATTCAGAAATCTTGCTGAATGGAGCGGCCTGGAGACCCAAGGCTCCAGGACCGAGAGAAGGTACCGCGCAGCGGCAAGATTTCCAGCCGGTCTCCGTGGTAACTGAAACATAGTGTCTAGCGATAGCGCGCAGTTAAAAAAACGCAGGATTCCAAAGGGTTTCGTTTAAAACCCTTTGGGCCAGTGTGGGCGGCGAGCCCACGACCTTGACCTTAAGGCCAGTTTGGGTGGCACCCCAAGGTGTTGACCTGAAGGCCAGTTTGCACAGCATGCGCAAAAAACTAATTAATTTTTGCCCCAAGCCTCTCCACTCTTTCTACCGCACCCCTGACATCTTCAAAGGTAATATCCATTGGCATGTTCGCCATATCCGGCGTGCTCAGACTGCGGTCAATAATCACGGCCAGATCCTGCTCCGTCAGCCCTGTCGCGATATGCGCTAACTGTGTTGGTATGGCACTGTCGCGGGCCAGGGCGATGGCGGTCAGCAACTCATCGTCGCTGCGGTTTTCCAGTGCCAGCAGGCACAGGTTGCTGTAACCGACCAGTAAACCATGAGGGATATGTCGGGTTTTCGGGCAGGCGGTGAAACCTTCGTATAACGCATGGGAAGCGCCGGTGTGTGCGCCGTTGCTCATGACTGAGGTCAGTCCGGCGTAGAGGAAAATGGCATCGAGCACCTGTTCGAGGGCGTTGTTGGCTTTGCCGTCATGCACCGCAAAACAGGCGTCGGCGGCGAAATGTTCGATCAGGGTGTAACACAATTCACTGTTGGTTCTGGCGACACCTGCCAGGCCGGTAAGCTGATTCAGGTCGCTGATGGCACGATATTCATACCATTTTGCCAGCGTATCGCCGATGCCCGCTGAGAGCCATTGCAGCGGGGCGGTGGCCAGTAAATCAGCGTCGATCACCACCGCAGCGGGGCCACAGGGTAACGGCATCATGTCACGGAATTCACCATCCTGATGATAACGGAACGCCAGCGAGGTCACCGCCGAACAGGTGCCCGCAATGCTCGGCAGTGTCACCACCGGAATATTGCACGCCACGCCTGCCGCTTTGGCGGTATCCAGCGCTTTTCCGCCACCGGTGGCGATAATCACTTCCACCCCTTGCGTGCGGAACACGTCTGCCAGCCGGTTGATTTCCTCCTGACAACACACGCCGTTGAAGATTTCACTGCCAAGATAGCTGACCATCTGCTGCTCGAGCTGATCCGCGACTTTCTCCTCGACGCTGGCAATGGCGCGTTTACCGCCCACTAACATTGCCCGCTGGCCTAAGCGTCCGCACATCGCGCCCAGATGCTTAATGGCGCCGCGCCCGCGCAGTACGCTGGCAGGAAATACCAAACGATGGGTGAACATGCATGCCCTCATAAACTCAGGTGTTTTATGAAGTATAGAAGGCGCGCAGCAGAGCGTAAGAATATCAGCGGCGGCGCTGACGCACGACGTCGTGGGTTTTGCGCAAGGCGTCGCGCGCACCCGGCAGACGCTGCGCGACACCGATAAACAGACAGTCGATGATCAACAACTGGCTGGTCCGGCTGGCCATCGCCGCGGCACGAAAACCCATTTCGCGGCTGCTGGTTCGTAACACGATATCGGCCTTGCGGGCGAGGGCGGCACGGCCATTGGCGGTGATCGCCAGCGTTGTTGCCCCCGCGGCTTTAGCCTGTGTAAGCGCTTCAATGACATCTGCCGTCTGGCCGGAGTGGGAAATCGCCAGCGCGGCATCTGCATTCGTTAACTGACAGGCGCTCACCAGACTTTCGTCTGTGCTGCCAAAAGTCTGGGCGACAACGCCGATGCGCCGCAGTTTCTGGCAGAAGTCCTGAGCAACCAGCGCTGAGGCACCGGTGCCGTAAATATCAATCCGGCGTGCCTGTGAAAGGATGCTGACCGCCTGTTCCAGCGTTGCTGCGCTGAGGAGCTGCGTGGTCTCGGTCGCGCCTTTGACCTCGAATTCCAGCAGCTTTTGCAGGATCTGTTTGGGCGAATCATTGTCGCCGATATCCGCCGCCAGGGGCATCTCGATGGGCATCGGACTGGAGGTTTCTGCGGCCAACGCCAGCCGCAGCGCCGGATAGCCGGTAAACCCCAGCCGTTTGCTGGTGCGTACCACCGTGGCGGTGCTGGTTTCAGCGTATTTTGCCAGTTCCGTCACGCCCATTTTCGCCACACCCAGCGGATTGAGCCTGATAATGGTGATGATGCGTTTTTCCGCCGGAGAAAAACTGCCCTGTAATGCGTTCAGACGTGACTGCAGGTCACTGCCATTCATGCTTATTCCTCCAGTTCACGTAAATGATCGTCTTTTCGTAACGTCATCAGCGCAAACAGGCTGACCACGCAGGTGGCGACCACGTAATACGCCGGAATATCCAGATTGCCGGTCTCTTTAATCAGACCGGTTATGATCAAACCGGCACAGCCGGAGAACACGGCGTTCGACAATGAATAGGATAATCCCAGACCGGTATAACGCACGCGGGTCGGGAACATTTCCGCCAGCATCGCCGGGCCGGGACCGGCAATCATGCCAATTGTTGCCCCGGCAATCAGCACTGCAATGCCTTTCACCAGCAGACTGCTTTCAGGGTTTTGCAGCAAATGCAGCAACGGAAAACTCAGCACGATGACGGCAAATACGGCAATCATCATGACCTTTTTACGGCCGATTTTATCGCTCAGCCAGCCGGAAGGCAGAATAGCCAGCGCGAAACCGACGTTCGCCAGCACGGTGGCCACCAGTGCCTGTAAAAACGTGGCGTGCAGGGAGGTTTGCAGATAAGACGGCATCACCACCAGGAAGGTATAACCGCCCGCCGACCAGCCCATCATGCGGCCAATCCCCAGCGCAATAGCTTTGGCGGTGGCGACAGCAGAGGCTTTTTCAGCGGCTGTTTTTTGCGCTTTCGGTTCGGCCTTTTTACTGGCAACAAAGTTGGGTGTTTCATCGAGTTTCAGGCGCAGATACAACGCCACCAGCCCCATCGGCAGCGCCAGCAGGAACGGAATACGCCATCCCCAGTCTTTCATTTGTGCTTCGGGAAGGGTCTGAACCAGCAACGCGACCAGCGCCACGCCGGTCAGCAAACCCAGCGAAACGGTAAACGACTGCCACGCGCCGTAAATACCGCGTTTGCCTTTCGGTGCGAATTCGGTCATCAGGGAGACCGCGCCACCGAATTCACCACCCGCAAACAAGCCCTGGAACATGCGCATCAGTGTCAGTAACAGCGGCGCGGCTACACCAATCTGCGCATACGTCGGCAGTAAACCAATGATCGCTGTGGCGAGTGTCATCAGCAGAACGACGGCGATCAGTGTCGGCTTGCGGCCAATGCGGTCGCCGATGCGACCAAAAATGATCGCACCAATGGGACGACAGAAAAACGCCAGCGCGAACGACGCATACGTCAGAAGTAACCCGGTCAGGCCGGTCTGGCCTTCCAGCGTGAAAAAGTTACCGGCGATCAGCGTCGCCAGATAACCGTAAACGCCGAATTCATACCATTCGATAAAATTACCGACCGAACCGGCGACGAGCGCGCGGCGTGACTGGCTGGCGGTAGCAGGGGAAATCTGTCCGGTGCGGGTCATCATTAACCTCTTCAGGAAAAGAACATTGTTATAAGAATAGGATGTAAATAATTTTCTAAATTCTGGTGATTATTATGTCAATAATTTTCATGTATTGAACAAAATTAAAGCGGGAAGTGTGGGGTCAGGCAGGTTTTTTGGCATAAAAAAGGCTGCGCCTCGAAAGGAGCAGCCTGTTTAAAAGCGGGGCAGTTACAGCGTGTGGATGTCGATACCGTCGCCGATATTGCTTTTCTGGTAGTAAGCCCGCGGGACTTCTACCTGATACTGTTTGTCAGCGTAAGCGACTTCCAGAATAAAACGTTCGTTTTCGTAAGATTCCACCGGAATAAACCCGAAGAATCCTTCCGTGACGCTGATCGTCCGGGAAGACGGAATAGCGTAACGATGAACAATCCTTGCTCTGAGCGGTTCTTGCTTGCCAGTTAACGTATTCCATACGCGGTTAACGGGTTGCGCCAGAGAATCAATCACCTCTGAGGCCAGCGAGTTAAGAGCGGAGGGCCAGCTCTTCGGTGTTTTCATAGTCATGATAAATACCTCGTTGGTCTATATAACCCAATTCTTATAATTATCCGCGGCTAAGATCCAATCATTTTTTACGCTAAGTTTATTCAGGTTTTGTAAGTGTTTGATTTATCCGGCGACGGTTTTGCGTCTTTTGCCGGATTTACGTTCTGCTAGCAATAACGGGCAGGAAGGGCACATGGCGTGATCGGCCAGATCGTAGCGCAGACAGCATTGCTTGCGGTATTGCGGACTGTCGGGGTCTGAGGGATCTTCCGCGCGCAGCGGCTGAAATAACGGGTTTTTGCCGCCATAACGCAGCTCGCGCGATTCCATCAGCCGCATACCGTCCGAGATATCGGCATTGACCAGCTCTGCCTGTTTGACGCCCCAGCCGACGCGGATTGCCGCGTTGCTCCAGTAAATGCCCGGCTTTAAACCGGAGAATTCTGCCAGCGCTTCGCAAACCGGACGCAATTGCTGTTCGATCATCACATCGAAACGCGCCATCGGTTCAGCGGATGTCAGCGCTTCGCCTTCGCCGTCGAGATAGATTTGCGCAGGTAAGCCTTCTTCCTGCATGCACAGATAGACATTTTCAGCGGCGATAGGCAGTTGCCAGCCGTGACGCAGGGAGACGATCACCCAGCTCGGCAGCAGGGTGGCGAAATACCATTGTGACCACATCGAGATCCGCGCACGGCGTGTGTCGCACTTTGCGGCATCGGCGGCATTGGCATCCAGATAGCGTTTGAGCACGCTGGCGCAACCTTCGGCAGTGGTCAGCAGTGACATCGGCACCGCATTGGTCACCAGCGGTGTCATCGGTTTGAAAGTCTCTGCAACCCAGCTGACCGGCGTTTCGCGGAAACTGTCGAGGAGTGTTTGCATCATCAGGTTATGAAAGTCATTCGGCTTGGTAAATCATGGGAATAGAGTAACGAATATTAAAGCGGAATAGTAATGATTTCGATTTAGATTGAGGGTTTTTGCCTCCCGCAGTGAAGGGGAGGCGCAGAGGAAGCGTTAGCCGACGACACTGACGCCAGCCTGTTTCAAAATCTCACGCACAACCTTTTGTTTGTCATTGCTCAGCGGCAGCGCCGGTTTGAGTGAATACACCGGCATTTCACTGATGACTTGTGAAATGGCGTATTTGATGACGTTGTAGATCGGCGTATCCAGCGTGTAGAGCGGAGGCAGGAAGGATAACCGTTGTTGCAGTTCTACTGCAGTGGCGAAATCTTTCTCTTTAAAGGCGCGATAAATTCCACAGGTGAGTTGCGGGGCGAAGTTGGCGCTGGCTGGGATCGCGCCGTCGCCGCCGAGGATCAGCGTGCCGAACAGATATTCGTCATACCCGGAGAACACGGCGAAATCAGGGCGCTCAGGTTTCACGGCCTGTATCGTTTCGCGAATGTGATTGAGGCTGTCCACGGTATCTTTCAGGCCGACAATGTTCGGGCATTCCAGCGCCAGACGTTTGATCAGGCTGACGGGCAACGGCTGACCCGTCAGTCCCGGATAGTTGTACATGATCACCGGCAAACCCGCGCCTTCAGCAATCGTGCGGTAATGCAGATACAGCGCTTCTTCGGTCACCGGATTGTAATAAGGATTCACCACCACCACGCCGTCCGCTCCGATACTTTTGGCGTGTTGCGCGAAGGCCAGCGTTTCTGCCGTACCCGGATGCGCTGCGCCGATCAAAACGGGCACGCGCCCGGCAACATGCCTGGTGCAAAACTCAGCCACTTCATGACGCAGCGCCTGAGACATATGCGCGAATTCCCCTGCGCTGCCGAGGAAAAACAGGCCGTTCACGCCGCCTTCAATCGTAAAATCAATCAGACGCGCCATCCCCTGACGGTCAAGCTGCTCATTCTCATTCAGGATCGTTGCGACAGGGGGGATCACGCCATGAAACAGTGGACGGCTCATACATTCGTTCTCCATATGAAAGTGGAAAGTACTCAACACCCCATTTATAGAACGCTGTTTCAAATTTTTATAGCGATGGGATCGAATTACATGGATTTAGCGAAGATTTGGAAGGGAAGTCACAAAGGCGGGGGTAACTCCCTCCCCTGCGAAGGGGAGGGTTGGGGTGGGGTATTAAGGTCAAAAACTGATGTTAAGGTTTGTTTAAACAGGGTGTTAGCCCTTAAAACCCCCTCCCGGCCTCCCCCTTCGCAGGGGGAGGAGCAGGGCAAAACCCGCTCGCGGTGCAGAGTGAAACCCGACCTACATCACCAGTGCCTGACCATCTTTGCGGGATTCGGTGCCTGCCAGATAGCCGCCTGCCGGATTGGTGACAATCACCTGCGCGCCACCGAACGAATGGCCGCCGAGCGGGTCTTCGACGATCAGCTCATGACCCATTGCGCGCAGCGCTGCCAGCGTGTTGTGACTGAACGTCGATTCGATGGCCACCTGACGCCCGCCGTTGATCCGCCAGCGCGGCGCATCGATGGCGGCCTGCGGATTTTGTTTATACAGCATCACGCGCAACGCCAGTTGCAGATGTCCCTGCGCCTGCATCGGCCCCCCCATCAGGCCGAACGACATCAGCGGTTTGCCTTCGGCGTCCTGTGCAAAGGCGGGAATGATCGTATGTAGCGTGCGCTTGTTTGGTGCGACACAGTTGGCGTGCGCCGTGTCGAGCGTAAATCCGCAGCCACGGTTTTGCATACTCAGACCGGTACCAGGCACCACGACGCCGGAACCGAAGCCCATGTAGTTCGACTGAATGAAAGAGACCATCATGCCGCTGGAATCTGCCGTCGTCAGATAAACGGTGCCGCCCGGACGCGGTGCGCCGTAAGTCACGTCGCTGGCTTTGCTGCGGTCAATGAGTTTTGCCCGCTCTGCCAGATAATCATCGTTCAGGAACAGTTGCGGATCGAAGAACATATGGTCGCTGTCGGTGACGTGCTGGTCCAGATCCGCCAGTGCCAGTTTCATCGCTTCAATACACAAATGCGTGGTTTCCACCGAATCCACCGGCTGGCTGCCGATATTCAGCTTGTCGAGAATGCCCAGTGCAATCAGCGTGGCGATGCCCTGACCGTTCGGCGGCAACTCATGAACCGAGCCACCGGCAAACGACTGCTGCAGGGTTTCCACCCAGTCGGCCTGGTGATTCGCCAGGTCGTCCAGCGTCATTGCGCCGCCGTGGGCCTGACTGTGCGCCACTATTTTTTCCGCCAGTTCGCCGCGATAAAATGCTTCGCCTTCGGTTCTGGCGATCAGTTCAAGTGAGTCAGCCAGTGCCGGATTACGGAAGATTTCACCGATTTTCGGCGCACGACCTTCGGGCGCGAAACACTCCATGAAGCCCGGCTGGTTATGCAGTTTTTTCACCGCGATTTCCCACAGGCGGCCAATCAGCGGCGATACCGGAAAACCGTTACGGGCATAATCAATCGCCGGTTGTGCCAGCGTGGTCAGCGGCAGGGTACCGAAGCGTTTTGCCAGCGCCACCCAGCCGGAGACTGCACCCGGCACGGTAACCGCATCCCAGCCGTAGGTCGGTACGGCATCTAACCCTTTGTCCGCGAAATACTCCGGCGTCCACGCTGCCGGTGAACGGCCTGAAGCGTTGAGTCCGTGGGCTTTTTTGCCGTCCCAGACGATCGCGAATGCGTCACTGCCTGCGCCGTTGCCGCTCGGCTCAAGGACGGTGAGTGCGATGGCAGTGGCGATAGCGGCATCGGCAGCATTACCGCCCAACATCAGCATTTTCATGCCTGCCTGAGCCGCCAGCGGCTGCGAGGCACAGACCGCATTGGCACCCATCATGGTCGGACGCAGGGTCGGATAAGCCACATTAAAATCGTAATTCTCAGACATGTATTCTTCCTTAAAAAAGCTGCAAACGGTTTATTCAGAACGCGGGTCGAGCGCATCACGCAGCCCGTCACCCAGCAAATTGAAACCCTGTACGGTGAGGAAAATCGCCAGACCGGGGAAAATTGACATCCACGGCGACTGCTCAAGGAAGCTGCGCGCGGTGTTAAGCATCGCGCCCCACGAGGCGTCCGGCGGTTGCTGGCCGAGGCCGAGAAACGACAGGCTGGCTTCGGTGATAATCGCTGAAGCAATCGCCAGGGTCGCCTGCACCAGAATGGGCGACAGCACATTCGGCAGCACATAACGCCAGAGGATCCAGCGGTCGGGCAGACCAATCGCCCGCGCCCCTTCAATGTATTCCTCGTTGCGGATACTCATCACCTGCGCACGCGTCAGGCGGGCGAAAATGGGCATGGCGGAAAGCCCGATGGCGATCATTGCATTACCCAGACTTGGGCCGAGAAAAGCACCCAGCGCAATCGCCAGCACCAGAAACGGACATGACAGCAACGCTTCGACCACGCGGGAGATAATGCTGTCCATCCAGCCCTGCCAGAAACCGGCGATAAGCCCCAGCGGAACGCCGATCACAATGGCGATAATTACCGACACGCAACCGGCCATCAGCGAGGTACGTGCCCCCCAGAACAGGCGCGATAAAATGTCGCGGCCCAGTTCATCGGTGCCCAGCCAGTGCAGGGCGGAAGGCGCTTTGCGTACCGCCATGAAATCGGCTTTGATCGGATCAAACGGCGAAATCCACGGAGCGAGCAACGCCAGCAAGGCGAAGGTGATGACCAGCACTGCGCCAGTCACTGCGCTTTTATTGCGCAGAAATTTGCTGAGTACGCGGTTTGGCTCGCGGGCAGGGAGTGACGTTGTCACGGAAATCACAGAAACGCTCATCTCAGGCTCTCCGCATGCGTGGGTTGACCAGAACGTACAGCACGTCGGCCAGCAGGTTCATCAGCAGAAAACCGACGGCGACCACCATCACCACGCCCTGAACCACGGCGTAATCGCGGTTAAACACCGAGTCGACAATCATTTTGCCGAAGCCCGGAATGGTGAACACCTGTTCGCTGAGCACCGCGCCGCCCAGCAGTTCGCCGAACAGCAAGGTGGTGAGCGTGATGATCGGCACCAGCGCATTGCGCAGCGCGTGTTTCATGATCACCTTTTTCGGCAGCAACCCTTTGGCGCGGGCGGTGCGGATGTAATCGGCTTTCAGCACCGCAATCATCGCCGCACGGGTATGGCGCATCAGCGTGGCAGAAAGGCCGGTACCGAGCACCGCCGCAGGCAGCAGCATGGTTTTCAGGTTTTGCAGCGGATCTTCTGAAAACGGCACGTAACCTGACGCAGGAAGCCAGTGGAGTTTCACGGAGAACAACATAATCAGCAGCACACCCAGCCAGAAATGGGGGATCGAAATCCCCGACAGCGCCAGAAAATTGGTGCCGTTATCTATCCAGGTGCCTTTGTTCACCGCCGCCAGCACGCCCATGGTGATGCCGATAATCAGCGCCACAATCATCGCCAGCAGCGACAGTTCCAGCGTCACCGGCAGTTTGCTGGCGATCAGTTGTAATACCGGTTCCTGCGTGCGCAGCGACGTACCGAAATCGCCGCGCAGCGCGTTGCCGACCCAGTGGAAATACTGGCTGGGGATCGGGTCATTCAGATGATATTGCTCGCGTAACTGCGCAATCACTGCCGGATCCCGCTCCTCGCCCGCCATCGCGGTGATCGGGTCGCCCGGCAGTAATTTCTGCAACGAGAACACCATCAGCGTGACCAGAAACAACGTCGGTATGGCTGAAATCAGCCGTTTCACCACCAGTTCTAACATTGTCTTTCCTCAGGCAATTACTTGTTCAGCGCCAGACCCTGCAGCCGGATCAGCCCGTCGGCGTAAGGTACGAAACCGGTCACTTTTTTACTCATGCCGAAAATGCGCGGTTCGAAGTACAGATACACCAGCGGATCGTCGAGGTTTTCCTGCACCACAATCTGCTTGTAGAGGGCTTTACGCTTCTCCACATCGCTGGTCAGACGCGCTTCCTGCAACCACTGATCGACCTGCGGATTGCTGTATTTGCCGTCGTTCAGGCCGCCTTTGGTATTGAGGAACGAGAAGATATTGCCGTCCGGATCCGGGCGCCCTGACCAGCCGGACATGCTCATTTTGAATTCGCCGCGTTGCTGGCGATCGAGCAGCGTGGCGTATTCGGTCATTTGCAGATTCAGGTTGATGCCCGCTTCGCTGACCATCGCCTGCAATACCTGCGCAACCTGCTGTGACGTCGGGTTATTGGCGACCAGGAAATCAATGGTCATCGGTGTTTTCACCCCGGCGGCGGCCAGCAGCGCTTTGGCTTTCCCGATGTCACGTTTTGGCACCGGAATGTCGGCGTGATACGGGCTGGCAGGAGAGAACGCCTGATTCGCCGGAGTATATTGCCCCTGGAATACCACCTGATTCAGGGCGTCACGGTCAATCGCCAGCGACAGCGCCTGACGCACGCGGGCATCTTTCGCCAGCGGCGTATCGGTATTGGCGGTGCCGTTGGCGATATTGATCGTCAGCCCCATGTAACCGAGGCCGGTGGTACTGGCCAGTTGCAGATTACTGTCGGCTTTCACCGTTGCGGTGTCGCTGGCGGCAATGCCTTCGGTGATGTCTAAATCGCCCGCACGCAGGTTGGCAAGGCGAACCGACGCATCCGGAATAGGCAGGAACACCACTTTATCGAAGTGATACGCGCCTTTGTTCCAGTAATTTTCAAAACGCTTAAGCACGATGCGGTCCTGCTGCACGCGGCTGACAAACTCGTACGGGCCGGAACAGACCGGATGCGCCGCCACATTGCCTTTGGCCGTCGCTTCCGGCGCCATCATGGTGCCCGCGCGGTCAGTCAGTTGCATCAGCAACGCGGCATCTGCGGTTTTCAGATGGAAAACCACGGTGTACGGCGCGGTGACTTCCACGGATTCAATGGAAGAGAGCTCACTTTTGCGCAAAGAACCCGGCAGCGTCAGGTAACGTTCGATATTGTATTTCACCGACTGCGCATCAAATTTCTCGCCATCATGGAAGGTCACGCCTTCGCGCAGATGGAGGGTCAGCGTTTTGCCGTCGTCGCTGTATACCCAGTCTTTCGCCAGACCCGGCACGATTTTAAGATGCTGATCGACATCCACCAGACGTTCACACATGGCGCTGAACACGAAACGCCCGTAATAGGTGCGCGCCGTGGCCGGATCCAGCATGTCAGGATCGCTGCCAAGGCCGATGCGCAGGGTGCTTTCCGCATGGGCGAGGCCCGCAGACGTCAGCAACATTAAGGCGGGAATGCAGGCAGTTAAGCGGGGTGCAAATCTCATGGTCGGGTTCCCTGGGTTGAGGTTGGAGTGGAAAGTGAAAGCCGGGACTGGCTCGCTTGCTCAAACAGCGCACGCCGTAAGGTAAAAGCGGCGGACGGCGGCGGAACCAGCACCGAGGTGCGGTCCCGTTGCAGTTCGCTCCAGCGGTGGCAGGCCACCATGCGGTTGTCACTGACGGTTTCGAGTGGCGGTTCCACCAGACGACATTCGTCGGTGGCGTACGCGCAGCGGGTATGGAAACGGCAGCCGGTGGGCATATTGGCCGGATTGGGCATATCACCCTGCAACAGGGGCACCGGGCGTTTAACGCCGGGTGTGAGCAGCGGCGCGGAGGCAATCAGCGCCTGGGTATACGGATGCAGCGGCTGATCAAAAATGTCATCGGTGCGGGCCAGTTCCACGATTTGCCCGAGGTACATCACCGCCACACGGTCGCTCATATGGCGGATCACCGCCAGACCGTGCGCGACCACAATCATCGTCAGGCCAAACTGTTGTTTCAGGCTTTCCAGCAGATTCACCACCTGCGCCTGCACTGACACATCCAGCGCCGACACCGGTTCATCCCCCAGCAGCAGTTTCGGCGAGGACGCCAGTGCGCGGGCGATACCGATGCGCTGGCGCTGACCGCCGGAAAACTCATGCGGATAGCGGTTGCTGAATGCGGCGGGCAGGCCGACCGTGGTCAGCAGTTCGCGCACTTTTTCCTGTCTGTCTGCTTTACCACTGACAATGTTGTGCAGCCACAGCGGTTCGCCGACGATTTCTTCCACGGTCATGCGCGGGTTGAGTGAGGCAAACGGATCCTGAAAGATGATTTGCAGGTCGCGGCGCAGCTTTTTCATCTGTTCAGCCGAAAACTGTTTCAGGTTTTCGCCTTCATAAAACACGTCGCCGTCGGAGGCGCTGAGCAACTGCAATAACAGGCGCCCCAGGGTTGACTTCCCTGAGCCGGATTCGCCGACAATCGCCAGCGTTTCGCCATGCCAGACGCGCAAAGACACACGATCTACCGCCTGCACGATTTTCGGTTTGCTGAATAGTGACGATGGCCCTTTAAAAACTTTGCTCAGCGCGGCGGCTTCCAGAATGGGGCGGGGAGTGAGGCTCATGCGCAGGCTCCTTCGGCGGACAACACGAAATAGTTTTCCAGCGGCGCAAAGAAACAGGCGACGTGGTGCGGCGACTGATTCAGGGCGCGCAATGGCGGACGCTCCTGGTGGCAGCGTTCGGTGGCGAACGGGCAGCGTGTCGAGAAGCGGCAGCCCTGCGGCATGTCTTTCGGTAACGGCACGGCACCGGGAATGGTGGACAGTGCGCCCTGACGCGGAGCCAGCGACGGCATCGACCCCATCAGCCCGATGGTGTAAGGATGCTGCGGATTAGTGAAAATATCGGTCACCAGACCCTGTTCGACGATCTGCCCGGCGTACATCACCGCCACACTGTCGGCGACTTCCGCCACCACACCCAGGTCGTGGGTGATCAGCAACAATGCGCTGCCGGTTTCCTGCTGAATACGGTTGAGCAGGGCGAGGATTTGCGCCTGAATGGTGACGTCCAGCGCGGTGGTCGGTTCGTCGGCAATCAGCAACTGCGGACGGTTGATCAGCGCCATGGCAATCATCACCCGCTGGCGCATACCGCCGGAAAGCTGGTGCGGATAAGCCTCCATCCGCAATTCAGGAGCGGGAATCTGCACCTTTTTCAGGATTTCCAGCGCCTGTTCGCGGGCCGGTTTTTTGCCGACACCCTGATGACGCATGACCGCTTCGGCAAGCTGATCGCCCAGTGTCAGCGCCGGATTGAGCAACGTCATTGGCTCCTGAAAAATCATCGCCAGTTCCTGACCGCGCAGGTCGGCGTACTGACGCTCAGACAGCCCGAGCAGCGAGGTATCATTGAGCCGGATATCGCCCTGCAACACTTTAGCGCTGGCGGGCAATAACCCCATCAGCGCCAGCGACGTCACGCTTTTGCCGCAACCAGATTCGCCCACCAGCGCCAGCGTTTTTCCGGCTTCCAGTTGTAAGGAAATACCGTCGAGCACGGTCGCGGGAGAACCGGAAAATTGCACCCTCAGGTCGTTAATGTGTAACAGCGGCCTGACGGGTCCGGCGGGGTCAGTCATCAGTAAAATCCTCGTCATCATCATGCAGGGTGGAAAGAAATGCCTGTTGCAGCGCCAGAAGGTGCTCGCGCATGACTTTCGCGGCTTCTTTCGGCTGGCGTGCGGCGATGTGTTCTACGATACGTTCATGGTGATCGTCGTAACGGTTCAGGCGCTCCTGATTGCGTGCCGCGTTGCGCACCGCCAGCCAGCTCGGGTCACGGCGGATGGCGTCGACGGCATCAAACAATCCGAGCAACAACCGGTTACCCGCGGCATCGGCAATAGCGCGGTGAAAGGCGCTGTCCCACAGCTCAATCTGATCCGGATCACCGCGCGACATCGTTTTCACTTTGTCCAGTAAACGGCGCATCAGCTGGATTTGTTCCGGCGTAGCGCGCAGTGCGGCGTATTTCGCCAGCCCCGGTTCGATTTGCAGACGGGCTTCCATCACTTCCTGCAAGTTGGATTGTTTCGGTAACGCCTGCAGGCTCAGCGGCTGGGCAGGGCCATTGGGCCCGATAAACGTGCCTTTCCCCTGCTTGCGCCACACGCGACCTTCTTCTTCCAGCACATCCAGCGCCCGGCGGATTTCACGGCGGCCGACATCAAACATTTGCATCAGATCACGCTCCGCAGGCAGTGGCTGCGTCTGATCCGGATGCTGTTGTATCAGCTGGCGTAGCTGTTCCAGCGCTGAATTCGAAGTGCCGTTAGAAGGGGGTAGCGCCCCGGAGTGCGTTGTCATATGTCAGTTTCCCGCTGGGAATTAAATCGTTAATCAGTCCTTTGCATTTTCTGAACCAATTTTGTAATGGTTCGTGAAAAAGTTTTGCAAACAGGAGAATTTGTTTTTAATTTCAAAAGACTAAAATTTACGCACTTTAGTCAGGGGATCGTTTTAATTTTTTATAAGATATTGATATTCATCTTATATGCACAAGTGTAGTGCGTTAAATTAATGTTAACGGATCGTAATGGTGCGTGATTTTGCGGGATGAGAAGCCGATCAAATAAATGGAATAAGTTGGCTAATGGTTCGCTATTTCGTTGCTTTACCAAAGAAGGAAAGGGTCGGGCGGGGTATTAAGGAATAATTCGCAAGCCGGAGCGGACACGGGCAGTGGTTTCGTCTGCAAGTTTGTGAGTAATGGTGAAGTTTCCGCAGGGGAGCCAGAGAATTCAGTTCAGCTCCCTCCCCTGCGAAGGGGAGGGTTGGGGTGGGGTATTAATGCAAAATCAGATAGTTAAAGTGTACTTTGACCGGGTGTTAACCCTTAAAACCCCCTCCCAGCCTCCCCCTTCGCAGGGGGAGGAGCTAAAACAATCGTCAGAAATAACAGGCTTATATACCGCTGTTCCCCCGATCACTCCCGGCACAAACCGTGTTTAATACCTATCATCAGAGAGGTGCGAACCCGGTTAGTCGTGACTCTGAGGGTTGAGGGCGCCCGAAGAAATACCCCTGGAACAACGTACAACCTTCTTCTTTCAGACGCCGGAATTGCTCGTCGGTTTCCACACCTTCTGCCGTGGTCTGAATGTCCAGACTGCGGCTCATGCCGGTGATGGCACGGATAATTGCCAGCGCTTCGCGGCTGTCGTGCATGTCGTTAATGAATGACCGGTCTATTTTGATTTTGTCGAACGGGAAAGACCGCAGATAACTCAGCGACGAATACCCGGTGCCGAAATCGTCCAGCGCAATCCGCACACCCAGCGATTTCAGTTTCCGCAATGTGCTGATATTGCCAAGCGTGTTATCGAGCAATACCGATTCCGTGATTTCCACTTCCAGACGTGACGGATCCAGCCCTGAGGCTTCCAGCGCTGATTCCACCACCGACAGCAGCCCGCTGTTTTTGAACTGAATCGGTGAAAGGTTAACGGCAACCGTCTGACTGCCTTTCCAGCTTGCGGCTTCGCGGCAGGCTTCGTGCAACGCAAATGAGCCAAGACTGTGGATCAGCCCCGTTTCTTCGGCAATCGGAATGAAATCGACCGGCATGATCAGCCCGTTTTCCGGATGATGCCAGCGCATGAGCGCCTCGTAACCCATTACGGCATCGTGACGGGCATCGGTGATCGGCTGGTAGTAAAGACGCAACTGATTACAGGTAATGGCGTCGCGTAAGTCCATTTCGACCACCCGGCGTTTGCGCGCGGCGGCATCCATCTCAAGGCGGAAATCTTCATAACGGTTGCGGCCGTTACGTTTGGCTTCATACAGCGCCATGTCCGCACAACGCAGCAATTGATCGGGGGTGTTTTCCGTCGAACCGGCGAGCGCAATACCGATGCTCAGGCCGACGGATAACGAATGGCCATCGATAATGACTGGCGGACGTACTGATTCAATCAGGCGTTTGGAAATCTGGTGCGCGGCAGAAATGTCTTTCAGCCCCGGCAGCACCACGGCAAATTCGTCACCGCCGATGCGTGCCAGCGTGTCGTCATCGCGCAGCGTCATGCGCAGACGTTTGGCTATCGCGCGCAGCAGTTCGTCACCAACCTGGTGGCCGAGCGCGTCATTGACGTTCTTGAAGTTATCGAGATCCAGACACAGCGTGGCGGTGTGGCTGTGAGTATAGCTGTCGCGCTGCAAGGCTTCACTGAGACGCTGGCTGAACAGAATGCGGTTCGGCAGACTGGTGAGGTTGTCGTGATGCGCCATGTGGTGAATACGGGCGTGGGCGGCCTGTTGGTCCGTCACGTCATCAGCAATCATCATCACGTAGCTGGTCTGAGGATCGTGCCCGCGGATCACCGAACTGGTGGTCTGCAACGTCCGGTCGCCAATAGCCGTCAGTAATTGCTGCTCGCTGCGGTGCAGGCCTTCTGCGCGCAAACATTCATCCGATTGCTTATTAATAAAGGTGCTCAGTCCGATGCCCATACAATCCTGCGGGCGCTTACCGAGCATTTTGTCGCGGGGAATCCCCAGCAGACGCTCTGCCTGGCGGTTGACCAGCAGAATTTCGCGCGAGACGGCATTCTCGACAATCACCGAGGACGGGATATTGGCGATCACGGTATTGAGGAAATGTGACAGGGACGAGAGCTGCTCGCTGTTGGATTCGGCCAGTTCTTTGGCCTGCAACAGGGCCTTTTCCGTTTCACGACGCTCCGTGACATCACGGGTGATTTTGGCAAATCCGATGATTTCTCCGGCTTCGCGTAAGGCTTCAATAATAATGTGCGCCCAGAAACGCGAGCCGTCTTTGCGCTGTCGCCAGCCTTCGGATTCGTAACGGCCAGTGGAACGCGCCGTTTCCAGCCCGCGTTGCGGCCAGCCGTTTTGTCTGTCTTCTTCGGTGTAAAAACAGGAAAAGTGCTTACCGACAACTTCTTCAGGCGTATAACCTTTCGCCCGCTGCGCACCGGCATTCCAGTTCGCAATATGGCCATCGGGAGTCAGCATATAAATCGCATAGTCTTCTACGCGCTGAACCAGCAATCGATAAAGTACATCAGAATCTTCACTCATATTTTTTGCCTGATAGCTGGCCGTCTCTGCACGGGGTCCGTCCAAATCAGAGTCCGGCTAAATAGTGCGCCTGTTCCCGACGCATTTTTGCTGTGATGTGCCCGTGAAACGTTAGCATAAGAAAATTCTTACTTCGCCAAATTTTGCTTCTAACGTGCTTAAATTTAAGCGTATTTAGCAAAAAGATCGGCCTTAAGTGAAATCTGTTATTTGGGTTTTAACTAACGGGAATGTTATCGGCAGGTAAGTTCGGGGCTTTAATAAAAAGGCACATAATGTTCATGCGTTACAAGCAGTTAATCAGCATGTAAAAAAGCCGCAACAATGTGCGGCTGAGTCTTTGGCGCTTAAAGGCGCTCAGGATTGAAACAACAATCAGGATAAAGCTTAATCCGCTGTGTTTAACGGATAATTTAAACCGCGTTTAGGGAAAGCTGATGGAGGCGCAGGGTCCGTCAGTCACCGAATCCCGCAAAATAAGTTCAGACACAAACTTATTCTGTTGGGATAAATAACCGCCATCGAGCATGGAAATAATCTGACTGATGACTTCACTGACCATATCGCTGACCGGATCCTTTACACTCGACAGCGCCGGAATAAGAAACGGCGCGGTCGGGATATTATCAAACCCGATCACCGAAACCTGTGCGGGTACGGCAATACCGGTTTCGTTCAGTTTTTTCATCGCGCCGATCGCCATTTCATCGTTACTGGCCAGAATTGCGCTGAAAGTCTGACCGGTCATCAGCAGGGTTTCCACGGCGGCAGCGCCGCTGGCTGGCGACCATTTTCCCTGCGCAATCAGCGATTCCCTGACCGGCAATCCGGCTGCGGCGAGCGCCTCTTTATAACCCGAAAGACGTTCTATCGCCGTCGGGGAATCCAGGGAACCGGTGATAAACGCAATATTATGGTGACCGTGTTCAATCAGGGTCTGTGTGGCATTAAAACCGGAACCTTTGTGGTCGCAGTAAATACAATGGCTCTGATGTTTGCGCAATTTACGGTTAACCACCATCACCGGTTTTTTATATTTATCGATGATCTCATCCATTTCATCAACGGATAAAAAGCGCGGATAAATAATAATGCCGTCGCAGCGTAAATCATGCAGAAACTGAATGGCTTCCCGTTCTTCTTCGGCGCTGTGTTTGCCATCGACCAGGATCAACTGACGGCCATTGGCGTCGAGTTTTTTTGCCGCCTGAGAAATTAACTCACTGAAATAATTGCCGTTGTACAGCGTGTTGGTCACCACCAGGCCAATGCACATCGACTTGCTGGTCGCCAGATTGCGCGCCAGTAAATTTGGCCGGTATCCCGCTTCGTCAATGGCTTTAAATACCTGATCTTTGGTTTCCTGGCTCACATAACCTTTACCGGAAAGTACACGGGAAACGGTGGCTTTGGAGACGCCCGCTTTATTAGCCACTTCCTGCATTGTCGACATCAGGGCTTCCTGAAAGTGAAAAATGATGCGTCATTCTACACATTTCAGCCGTTTTACGATGTTTTTGGCATAACAGAACGACAGTGAGAGATCGTCATCACAAAAATAAAACAACGTTGCATTTTTTTATTGAAGTTACAGAGGGAACTGCACATTCTCGTATGAAACCGGTTACCTATCGTTTCACAGCCTTTCATAAAAAAAGCATAACGTTCATAAAAAGTGGTTTCACAGGAGCCAGGGCTTCTGAAAAACATTCATAACCCTATGAATCTGAGAGAGTTGTACACATGTCTAAAAATTTTGCAGCAATATCACAATCGATTGTGGATGCCATCGGCGGCGCACAGAACGTTGCGGCAGTGACACACTGCATGACGCGCCTGCGCTTTGTGCTGAATGACGAATCTGTTGTTGATGCCGCCACACTGAAAGCCATTACCGGCGTGATGGGCGTGGTGCGCAACGAAAAACAGTGCCAGGTGATCATCGGTAACAACGTTTCTCAGGCGTACGCTGAAGTGCTGAAACTGCTGCCGGAAGGCTTCTCAGCCAGTGACGACAGCGCCGCACCGTCGAAAAATAAAATCACCCTGAAACGTATCGGCTCCGGCATTCTGGATGCGCTGATCGGCACCATGTCGCCGCTGATCCCGGCCATTATCGGTGGTTCAATGGTGAAACTGCTGGCGATGATCCTGGATATGACCGGCGTGTTCGACAAGGGCGCTTCCACGCTGGTGATCCTCAATACCATCGGCGACGGTGCGTTCTTCTTCCTGCCGGTGATGGTGGCGGCGTCGGCAGCGGTGAAATTTAAAACCAATATGTCGCTGGCGATTGCGATTGCCGGGATCCTTGTCCATCCGGCATTTATCGATTTAATGGCGAAAGCGGCACAGGGGCAGAAAGTCGAATTTATTGGCATTTCCGTCACGGCGGTGAAATACACCTACACCGTTATTCCGGCGCTATGCATGACCTGGCTGCTGTCTTACATTGAAAAATGGGTCGATCGCATTACACCGGTTGTCACTAAAAACTTCCTCAAACCGATGCTGATTATGCTGATTGCCGCACCGATCGCCATCATGCTGATTGGTCCGCTGGGCATCTGGATCGGTACCGGGATTTCAGCGGTGGTGTATACCGTTCACAGTTATCTGGGCTGGCTTTCTGTCGCCATTATGGGCGCGGCCTGGCCGCTGCTGGTGATGACCGGCATGCACCGCGTGTTCACGCCAACCATTATTCAGACCATCGCGGAAACCGGCAAAGAGGGCATGGTGATGCCGTCCGAAATTGGCGCGAACCTGTCACTGGGCGGTTCTTCACTGGCGGTCGCGTGGCGTACCAAAAACCCGGAACTGCGTCAGACTGCGCTGGCCGCAGCGGCTTCAGCGATTGTCGCCGGGATTTCCGAACCCGCCTTGTACGGCGTGGCGCTGCGGCTGAAACGTCCGCTGATCGCCTGCTTAATCAGCGGCTTTATTTGCGGTGGCGTGGCGGGATTAGGCGGACTCGCCAGCCATTCGATGGCGTCGCCGGGGCTGTTTACCAGCGTGCAGTTCTTCGACCCGTCGAATCCGATGAGCATTGTCTGGGTGGTGGGCGTGATGGTCCTCGCGGTGGTGATCTCCTTCTTCACTACCTTGCTGCTCGGATTTGAAGATATTCCGGTGGAAACCGTGGCGCCAAAAAATACAGCGCCGGAATCAACGGCTTCCGCCTCCTTTGCGGTTTCGCAAAGCGCAGTTAAATAAATTAAAGGAGAGGATTTTACATGTCAGCATCAGCATTTCCTGAAGGTTTTTTATGGGGCGGCGCGATTGCCGCAAACCAGGCCGAAGGCGGCAGTTTCGAAGGAGGCAAAGGGCTGACCACGGTAGATATGATCCCGCATGGCGCGCACCGTCTGGCGGTAAAAACCGGTCAGGAAAAACGTTTCTCCCTGAAAGACGACGAGTTTTATCCGGCGCATCAGGCGATTGATTTCTACCATCGGTACAAAGAAGACATCGCGCTGATGGCAGAAATGGGCTTTACCGTGTTCCGTACCTCAATTGCCTGGAGCCGTCTTTATCCGAACGGTGATGAGCAGGTGCCGAACGAGGAAGGTATCGCGTTTTACCGTGACGTATTTGCGGAATGCAAAAAGTACGGCATCGAACCGCTGGTGACGCTGTGCCATTTTGATGTGCCGATGCATCTGGTCATCGAATACGGCTCGTGGCGTAACCGCAAAATGGTGGAGTTTTTCGCCCGCTATGCGCGTACCTGTTTTGAAGCGTTCGACGGGCTGGTGAAATACTGGCTGACCTTCAACGAAATTAACATCCTGCTGCACAGCCCGTTCTCCGGTGCCGGTTTAGTCTTTGAAGAGGGCGAAAATCAGGAGCAGGTGAAATATCAGGCGGCGCACCATGAGCTGGTGGCCAGTGCTTTAGCGACAAAAATTGCCCATGAAGTGAACCCGGAGAATCAGGTCGGCTGTATGCTGGCTGGCGGGAATTTCTATCCGCAAACCTGTAAACCGGCTGATGTCTGGGCGGCCCTGCAAAAAGACCGCGAGAACCTGTTCTTCATCGATGTGCAGGCGCGTGGCGAATATCCGTCATATACCCGTCGCGTCTTTGCCGAAAAGGGCGTTAACGTCGTGACTGAGCCGGGCGATGACGACATCCTGAAAAACACCGTCGATTTTGTCTCGTTCAGTTACTACGCGTCGCGTTGTGCGTCAGCAGACATGAACGACAACAACAGCAGCGCGGCGAATATTGTTAAATCGCTGAAAAATCCGTACATCGAGGCCAGCGAATGGGGCTGGGGCATCGATCCGCTCGGTCTGCGCATCACCATGAACATGATGTACGACCGCTATCAGAAGCCGTTATTCCTGGTCGAAAACGGCCTCGGCGCGAAAGATGAAATCAACGCGCAGGGCGAAATCAATGACGATTACCGCATCAGCTATCTGCGTGAGCACATCCGCGCGATGGGTGAAGCGATCACCGATGGCGTTCCGCTGATCGGCTACACCTCATGGGGGTGTATCGATCTGGTCTCCGCCTCGACCGGTGAAATGAGCAAGCGTTATGGCTTCGTTTATGTTGACCGCGACGATGCCGGTAATGGCACGCTGGAAAGAAAGAGAAAGAAATCGTTCTGGTGGTACAAGAAAGTGATTGCCAGTAACGGGGGGGATCTGGGCTAATGCTGTAACGGGGAATATCCGCAGACCGGGTATTCCCCGTTACCGGAAGGTATTAATTAATCATTTCATTTACTGAAGTTATTTTCGTCATTATTTATTATAGTTTTAACGTTATTATTTCCTGTAACAAACATGCAATATAATTATCCCATTGCATCCACTCTGCTATTCTTTTCTCCTTCTCCATTAATTCTATTTTAATTTCACCCTCTGTCACGCGGGGGAATTTTCCTGTTGGCTCAGCAAATTAGGTAAAAAGAGTGTGATCTTAATTGCAGAACCTGAGCATGCAAATTGCAGCTATTGTTCGCAGGTAATAAAAAGCAGCGAATAATATGAGTTAATGCATTTTAACATCAGGAGTGATGAATGAAAAAGCAATGGAGCAGGGAACAGGCGGCTGCGTGGAGTGAGCAACAGGGCTGGATTTGCGGATTTAATTATCTGCCGCGCACGGCGGTTAACTGGACCGAACTGTGGCAGCGTGAAACTTTTGATGCGCCGGTGATTGATCAGGAACTCGGCTGGGCACAGGAAGCGGGTTACAACCAGTTGCGCATCAATCTGCCGTTTATCGTCTGGCAGGCCGATCGCGACGGTTTGCTGGCGCGCATCGATCAGTTTCTCAGTATTGCCAGTCGTCATGACATCAGGGTCATGCTCACGCTGATGGACGATTGCGGATTCTCCGGCGATGAGCCGTTCCTCGGGCCGCAAAAAGCACCGGAACCGGGCAAACATAACAGTCAGGCGGCTGCCAGTCCGGGGCGGGATGTGGTCTGCAACCGCGATATGTGGCCGGAGGTGGAGATTTATGTGCGCGACATCATCCGTCATTTCCGCACCGACGACCGTATTGCCATCTGGGATTTGTACAACGAACCGGGTAACCGTGGCACGTTCGCCACCGGACTGGAAGAAACGATGTATGACGAAAAACTGGAAGGGTTTGCGCTGGAACTGATGCATAAGGCATTTGTCTGGGCGCGCGGGGAAGATCCCGTCCAGCCGCTGACCGTCGGTGCCTGGCATTGTTCACAGGATCCGGACCAGCCGGAAAGCGAGTTTTTCACCCATCCCATCGATGTGGCGGCGGCTGAACTTTCTGACGTCATCAGTTTTCACGCGTATGTCGCGACGCCGAAACTTTTACAGACACTGCGTTTCTGGCAGAAATTCAACCGCCCGATGTTATGTACCGAATGGCTGGCGCGCCATGTCGGCAGCGTGTTTGAGGAGCAACTGCCGCTGTTCAGCGCGTTCAATGCGGGCTGTTATCAGTGGGGATTAGTGCGCGGTAAAACCCAGACCACGCTGCCGTGGCCCTCGGTGCGCAAGGGCAATCACGATTATGCCCATTTATGGTTTCACGATGTGCTCGACGAATACGGCATTCCGTTCCGGCGCGCCGAAATGGAGCTGGTCCGCCGTTTAACGCGCATTAAGAGTACAGGTTGATTATTCAGGTTTTGACATGCTGAATTATTATGCTGCTGAAACAGCATTATGTTTCCATGTTACAGGCCGAAATTTGAAAGAAAAGGCGTCCGTTGGCATCCGGGAAACTGCGTGCTGACGGACTTTTTTTTACTTCATTAAGTTGTTCATATTTTTTCGTGATGAATTCCCCTAAAAATTTAAGTTTTGTCAAAAACGGGCGATAAAAGAGAAATACCGAATGGGTGACTGACAAACCCTGTCAGTGAGTTATGGATAATCACCACATCACCTCACTGTAGCTTTAGGATTAAACGATGGCGCGTCGCGTAAAATGCCGCTCGGCGGAGCGGCTGGTTGATATATTAACGGAGCTACACCTGAATGGCGTTGTTAAACGCAATTCGCTTATGGAGAAATTCTCAATCACTGAACGGACGGTCTATCGTGATTTGAATGCACTGTCGACGGTCATTGAGCACTGTGGCGAAGGTGAATACCGGCTTTCATCCGCCCTGCAATCGACACAAACGGAAAATTTGCATCATTCGCTGGCAAAATTTTTGCAGGCTGACAGTTACTTCCCCGAACGTGGAAGTGATTTTTGGCAGTATCTCGATGCCCGATTGAACGAAAAACATATCAGCATTCAGAATGCCAGCCCTGAACATACGTTAAAGGCCGATCTTCGTCGTCATTTCCCGGCCATCGAGAAAGCCATCAGACAGCGGAATCTCTGTAAACTGACCTATAAAGGTAAAGACCGGGAACTCCACCCGTACCGGCTTATCAATCAGCACAATATCTGGTATTTACAGGCGACAGATAAAGGGAAGCTGAAATCTTTTTCACTGAGTCAGATCGAGTGGCTGGATATTAAAAAAGAAACCTTTATTCCCGATATTACGGTAATGGCTTTACTGGAAAGCAGTCAGGATCCCTGGATTAGCCGGGAAGGCTTTGACGTGAAACTTCATGTGAAAGGACGCCATGCTCATTATTTCAAAAGACGTGACTTACTGCCTGAACAGAAAATGCTTCAGGATGACGGAAATGGTGTTGTCGTGAGTTGCCGGGCTGCGCATGAAAATCAAATATTACCGCTGATACTTTTCTGGTTGCCTGAGATAGAAATTCTTGAACCTTTCTGGCTCAGGGATGCGCTTTTCCGTTTATTAAAAGGCTACCTGTCCTCAGCTGAAAAATCCTTACTGCCCGCAGAGGCAAAATAATTTAAATAACAATGGAGATGTATTATGGCAATTCCTCTAATCATTTTAGGTGCCGCAGCAATTGCAACTGCCGTCGGCGGTAAAAAAGCGTACAAAGGCTATCAGGACAAATCTGAAGCCAATGAGATCCTTGAGGGGGCTAAAAATCGCTATGACAGTCGCAAGAAAGCCTTCGATATCGTCAATGATGACGCTTCCCGCAAACTTGAACGCCTGGGTAAAAAAGAATTAAGAATTGGCGAGGAATTCCGCGAGTTTGACACCATAGCTAAAGAACTTTTGGCAAAAATGGAGCAAGACGGCCATACCCAGTTGCGTCTGGAAATACCACAGCATCGTTTAAACAAGATTGAGAAGCTGGCTATTTCGGCGACCGAATATCTCGGAACTGTTGTGGGGGCCGGAACATCAGGTGCAGCGGCCGGATTCGCTGTTTACAGTGGTGTCGTGGCGTTTGCGGCGGCCTCCACCGGCACACCTATCGCAGCACTCTCAGGTGCAGCAGCCTATAATGCCACGATGGCTGCCATTGGCGGAGGCTCGCTGGCGGCAGGCGGTTGGGGTATGGCCGGTGGGGCGATGGTATTGGGCGGCGCGGTGGTTGCACCCATCCTGATGATCGCCGGCTGGGCTTATGCGGCACATGCGGAGAAAGCACTGGAAAATGCACAGGATGTCGCCCGTCAGGTGAGATCTGCCGTAGATAAAATGAATCTGGCCGAGTCGCATCTTAAAGTGGTGAATAAATATGTTGATTCTATTTATACTTCCTTGTCTCAGCTTCACACCCTTTTTGCGACCTATTTCACCCCGCTGAAAGAAATGCATCAGAAAATTCTCGAGCGTCGTAATAACAATATTCAGGATGCTATTGAAGACTCTGAAGAATGTCTGCGTATGATTGAGAATGGTTACATGCTGGCGGCTATTATGACTGATGTCATTACCACGCCGTTATTTAAACCAGTGACCAATGAAAAAAATGAAGCTGTTATTGAGAACGGTGTCGTGCAATTGCAGACCGATACGGATGGGATCAACGTGCTGAATAAACACGCACTGGATAAGGCGTTGGCTAAATCCGAAGTGGATAGCGCGAAATATACCTTAAAAGCTTAAAACTGACCGGGCCTGCGTGCCCGGTATTTTTCAGAGTGGCTATTTATACAACAGGTGGCATTATCCTATGGCGACGCAGGAAATAGATTGGGGAAAGGAATTACATGAGACTGTGGTGAAAAGTCTCGCAACATCATTTGGCCTTGATTTTCTGCTGCTTAAAGATCAGGACGGCGGTGATGTTAATACGATTCAAAATGTCCGAAAGGGGATTTACGCTACTGAAGAAGAACGCACGCGGTATGAAAACCGTGCAGCCTATGATCCTGATGTCTACCATCAACATGCAAACTATAAAAAAAACAACGCCAGCGTCAGTGCGCAGCGCAAAGCCGGGACATTAACGGACAGCTACACGGGCGAAACGCTAAAGCCCAATGACAAGGTGCATCTTGACCATATTATTGCCGCCAACGAAATTCATCATGATGCGGGTCGGATCTTGTCAGAACTGAACGGAGCCGATCTGGCCAATGATGACAGCAATCTGACGCCGACCGGAGCAACGCTAAACACTTCTAAAAAAGCACAGCCGATGTCGGATTTCGTGAAAAAATTGCAAAAGGAATATCAGGTTAATCAGCAGGAAATCGCGACCTTAAAAAGTCAGCCGGTGCTGACGGAGAAACAGCAGAAGCGCCTGCAAAGTCTGGAAAATAAGTCTAAAGCAGATTTTGAACGGATGCAGAAAGCAGATGAAAAAGCACGGGGGCGTTATGAATCAGAAGTCAACCTCAGCTATTACACCAGCAGCAAATTTGCCCTGAATGTCGCCAGTGCGTCGTTATCAACCGGATTGCGGATGGGAAGCCGTCAGATGCTGGGGCTTATCCTCGCAGAGGTCTGGTTTGAAGTTCACGAACGCATCCCTTCCCTCTATGCCCGCCAGCGTAAACGCTTTGATGCCAGAGAATTCCTGGGTGATATCGGTGAAACATTGGTCGCCGCATGGGAACGGGTAAAAGCAAAATTTCGTGATTTTCTCACGGCCTTTAAAGACGGCGTATTGGGTGGCGTGCTGTCGGCTATCACCACGGCGTTGTTTAACATTGTTTTCACTACGAAAAAGATGCTGGTCAGATTGATTCGCGAGATGTGGAATAATCTGGTTCAGGCATTCAAAATCATGGTGTTCAATCCGGATAATCTGCCGCCAGGCCAGCAGGCCAAAGCAGCGAGTCGCGTGATAGCCGCGGGAATTGCCGTCGTAACGGGTGTGCTGATTAATGAATATCTGGCGAGCGTATTTCTGTTCCCGTTCGGCCCTGAACTTGCTGCATTTTGCAGCGCACTGGCGACGGGGATCCTCACGCTGACCATGAATTATTTTCTGGAAAGCAGTGCTCTGATGCAAAAACTATGGGCATTCCTCGACAGATTCAAGGATAAGTATCAGAAAGCGGTAGACTATTTCCAGAATGTGAATGCGGAGCTTGATCGTTATATTCTGGAATTAACCCGGATTGAGTTTGCTATGGATGCGGATGAACTTGCCGCATTTACCGGACATTTAGGGTTGATCAATGATGAAATTTGCCGCGGATTGCTGCTGAAAGCAGAGGCGGAGAAACGCAATATCAGCCTGCCTTTTGAGGCCGGAAATGCACAATCCACCCGAAGCTGGCTGAGTTCTTTATGAGTCTGACGCCATCTTTTCCCTGTAATCAGTGCGGTGCCTGTTGCCGCCATGTTCATCGGGCAGAGGAAACGCGCTATCTCGATCGCGGTGACGGTGCCTGCCGTCACTACGATGATACCCGCCGCCAATGTAAGGTTTATGACCAGCGCCCGCTGATATGTCAGGTCGAAAAACAGTTTTTACTGAATTATCAGCAGCAATATAGCTGGCCTGAATTTATCGAACTCAACCAGATAGCCTGCCGCGTACTTGAGACGTTGTAATCATCAATACGCGCGGGGACAGGCTACCTGCACCGGTATTTCATCTCCGGCACACTTCTTGCTTAACCTGATCAACCTCTGTCTGATATCAGGTTCCTCCATGTCCCTTTCTGCCCTTAGTTTCGTACTGGCATCGAAAAAAAGTGAAATCATCTGCCTGCAACAACTGCTGGAGATGGGCAAGCTGGTTGGCGCGGTCAGCCAGCTGATCCATGTGCTGCAACGTGAGCGGGGCACGGCGAACATCTATTTATGTTCGCACGGCGAACTGTGGGCGGAACAACTGAGTGAGCGGGCGTTACAGGTCCAGATGGCGGAACAGGCGGTGGACCAGCAGTTGCTTGCGCGGGATCTTAACGGACAGAGCATGGGCAATGCGCCGCGTCTGTTCAGCCGTATCGCTGCCGTCTTACACAGCCTCAGCACATTGCCGGTGCTGCGCCGTCAGGTGCGGGCGCTGGATATCAGCCAGCCGGAAGCCATGCGTCAGTACAGCGAGGTTATCCGCACGCACCTGGCGCTGGTATTTGAAGCCGCCGATATTTCGGGTGACCCGTCCATTTCACGGGCGTTACTGGCGATGTTTAGCTTTATGCAGGGTAAGGAACTGGCCGGACAGGAGCGTGCATCAGGCGCTGCAGGGTTTGCCGCGCGGCACTTCGATGACGTGACGCATCAGTTGCTTTTAGATCTGATCGAAGGTCAGGAGCGGTGTTTTCAAACCTTCAGGGAATTTGCCGATGTCCGCTGTCTGGCGCTGTGGCAACAACAACTGAGCGCCGACAGCAGCGAGTTCGAGCGCCTGCGCCGGATTGCCTGCACCCGAACCACCCCGGCAGATGACGGCCCGGATGCTGCGCTGCGCTGGTTTGAGGTGACCACGGTGCGTATTGACGGCATGAAAGTGGTGGAAGATTTACTGGAAGACATTCTGATGGAGTGCTGCCGTGAGCGGATCCGCGAAGCGCAGGCGTCGCTTGCCCTTCAGCAGCAAGATATCGGAGAAATGCCGCAGCAGGAGTCGCATTATCCGGCGCTGATGCCGCCGCAGCTCAGCCGTTGCGTACTGGAGCTGGTCGAGCAGCAATCCCGTCAGTTACAGGCGCTCGATGCCGAACTGGCCGGGCTTCGCGCCACACTGGCTGAGCGAAAACTGGTGGAACGTGCCAAAGGGTTGCTCATGCAACACCACGGCCTGACCGAACCGCAGGCGCATAAAACTCTGCGTGATATGGCGATGAACCAGAACAAGAAGCTGTCGGAGATTGCCGAAGCGATGCTTGCGGTATCGGCTGTATTAGGGAAGAAAGGCGACTAATCCCTAAGGAGTATCTGCACTGTCCGTGTGCCATTGTGATGTGCACAGCGTGCTGTGGCGGTGCACCAGGCGGTCAGGCGAGTGCGGGAAATGCGCTAACCGGCTGATTTTATTGCGATGCGCGAAGTTGGCATACAAGCTGCATTGTTTTACAACATAAGGACTAAACCAATGGCGGTTTAGTCAGGATTACGGATAAAGGCGTCCGTCAGCGTTCAGGAAACTGAGCGCTGACAGGACGCTTTTTTTTTGCTCATTTTTCAACATTACAGGAAGCCGCAATGACGCAAGACGATAAAAAAACTCCGGGGCAATTCTCCCGCCGCCGCTTTATTGCCGGCAGTGCGGTGCTGGGCGGCAGCATGATGATGCCGGGCTTTATGAACAGCGTCTGGGCGGCCGGTTCAGATGCGCCCGAGAAAAAAGAAATCCGCGTCGGGTTTATTCCGCTGACCGATTGTTCGTCCGTGGTGATGGCGGCAGTGAAAAAGTTTGATGAGAAGTACGGCATCAAAATTATCCCCAGCAAGGAATCAAGCTGGGCGTCGGTACGCGACAAACTGGTGTCCGGTGAACTTGATGCCGCGCATGTGCTTTACGGGCTGGTGTATGGCCTGCAATTGGGCGTGTCCGGCCCGCAGCATGACATGGCGATGTTGATGTCGCTCAACAATAACGGGCAGGCGATCACGCTTTCAAATCAGCTGAAACAGGCCGGTGTCACCGATGCGGCTTCGCTGAAAAAAATGGTCGATGCCAGCGCCAAAGGCACCTACACCTTTGCGCAGACATTCCCCACCGGCACGCATGCCATGTGGCTGTATTACTGGCTGGCGAACGCCGGTATTCACCCGTTTAACGATGTGCGCAACGTGGTCGTACCGCCGCCGCAAATGGTGGTGAACATGAAAATCGGCAACATGAGCGGTTACTGCGTCGGTGAACCCTGGAACCAGCGCGCCATACAGGACGATATCGGTTTCACCGCCGCCACGTCACAGGAGATCTGGCCGGATCATCCGGAAAAAATTCTCGGAACGACGTCAGCCTGGGTCGCGGCCAATCCGAATGCCGCCCGTGCGCTGACCGCCGCCGTGCTTGATGCCTCACGCTGGATTGACACCTCCGATGCCAACCGTACCGAAACCGCGCAGGTCGTCGCCGCACGCGCCTACATCAATACGCCGGTGGCAACGATTCAGGGGCGGATGCTCGGTGATTACGAAAACGGACTGGGCAAAAAGTGGAAAGATGCCCACAGCATGCGCTTCTTCAACGACGGCGCAGTCAACTACCCGTATCTCTCCGACGGCATGTGGTTCCTGACCCAGCACAAACGCTGGGGATTGCTGGACAAAGATCCGGACTATCTGGCGGTGGCCAAAAAAATCAATCGCATTGACGTCTACAAACAGGCGGCGACGGCGGTCGGCGGCATCAACCTGCCGTCCGGGGATATGCGCAGCAGCACGCTGATGGACGGGAAAGTCTGGGACGGCAGTAACCCTGCTGAATACGCCAACAGTTTTGCCATGAAACGCTAAGTGAGGTCGCCGATGTCCATGAATTCAAAACCTAATGTTATCGCGCTGACCGAACCGGTGAGTGCAGAAATTGTACCGATCGCCCCGGTAACGCAGAACGCCGCGCCGCCGGTCCGCGCCGCCAAAACGGCTTACCTCGCCCGGTTGCGCGTGGTGATGCACCGCGTGTTGCAAAAAGCCATTCCGGCATTGCTGGGCGCCATCGTCGTGATCGCACTGTGGCAGATTGCCGCGCTCAGCAGTAAAGGGTTTCCGACGCCGCTGAAAACCTGGGAAGCGGCCAAAGTGATTTTCGCCGATCCGTTTTACATCGCCGGACCGAACGACATGGGCATTGGCTGGAACGTACTGGCATCGCTCAAACGTGTGGCGATGGGCTTCGGGCTGGCGGCACTGATCGGCATTCCTGCCGGATTCCTGATCGGGCGTTTCAGTTTTATCGCCAGCATGCTCAATCCGATCATTTCATTGCTGCGGCCGGTCAGTCCGCTGGCGTGGTTACCCATCGGTTTACTGCTGTTTCAGCGCGCGGAACCCGCCTCGGCGTGGACCATTTTTATCTGCTCGATCTGGCCGATGATCCTCAATACGGCTGAGGGCGTAATGCGTATTCCGCAGGACTATCTCAACGTCGCGCGGGTGCTGAAACTCAGCGAATTCACCGTGATGCGCAAGATCCTGTTTCCGGCGGTACTGCCTTACATCCTCACCGGTGTGCGTCTGTCGATTGGTATCGCCTGGCTGGTGATTGTTGCCGCCGAAATGCTCACCGGCGGTGTCGGGATTGGTTTCTGGATCTGGAACGAATGGAACAACCTCAACGTGGAAAACATCATTATCGCCATCCTGCTGATTGGCGTGGTGGGCATGGTGCTGGAGCAGGGGCTGATGGCCATTGCCCGCCGATTCAGTTACGACAACCGTTAGGAGCCTGAGATGAAAAACGACAAAGCCATTATCCGCGTGCAGAACGTCAGCCAGAGTTTCCCGACCGCGAAAGGGCAGTTTCTGGCGCTCGACAACGTCAGCTTTGATATTGCGCAGGGCGAAACGGTCAGCCTGATTGGTCATTCAGGTTGCGGAAAATCCACCTTACTGAATCTGATTGCCGGGCTGAGTCGCCCGACGGAAGGCGTGTTGCTGTGTGATAACCAGGAAATCACCGGCCCCGGCCCGGAACGCGGCGTGGTGTTTCAGAACCATTCACTGCTGCCGTGGCTGACCACTTTTGAGAACGTGGCGCTGGCGGTGAATCAGGTATTTAAAGGGGTGATGAGTAAAAGTGAAATGCGTGACTGGATTTCGCACAACCTCGATCTGGTGCACATGGGGCATGCGGCTGACAAACGTCCGGGTGAGATTTCCGGCGGTATGAAACAGCGGGTGGGCATCGCCCGTGCGCTGGCGATGAAACCGAAAGTGTTGCTGATGGATGAACCTTTCGGCGCGCTCGATGCGTTAACCCGTGCACATTTGCAGGATGCGGTGATGGAGATTCAGTCGCGCCTGAAAACCACGATTTTGCTGATCACACACGACGTGGACGAAGCGGTATTGCTTTCAGATCGCGTAATGATGATGACCAACGGCCCGGCAGCGAAAGTCGGCGACGTGTTGCAGGTAGAACTGGCGCGTCCGCGCTCACGGCTGGCGCTGGCGAACGATCACCTGTTCCACCAGTACCGTCAGCAGGTGCTGCAGTTCCTGTATGAAAAACACCGGTCAGTTGCCTGATTCAGCAGGCGGGATAAGCACAATGGATAAACCCACTCTGATAGTGATTGGCAACGGAATGGCGGGCGTGCGGCTGGTGGAACGGCTGTGCGAGCGTGCGCCGGAGCGTTACCGCATTGTGATCATCGGCGAAGAAAAACAGCCTGCGTATAACCGCATTCTGCTCACGCCGGTGCTCGCCGGTGAAAAACAGTTCGATGACATCGTGACTCATGATGCGCAGTGGTACAAACGTCACAATGTCACGTTTATCGCCGGTGCGGCGGCGACAGAAATTGACCGCACTGCCCGCAGGGTACGGGCTGGCGGGCAGATGTTTGACTATCACCATCTGGTGCTCGCCACCGGTTCGCGGCCTTTTATGCTGCCGGTGCCGGGCGCACAACTGCGCGGTATTCACGGTTTCCGTCAGCAGCAGGATGTGGAAAACATCCTCAGCGGAGATTACGCCGGACAACCGGTCGTGGTGGTGGGCGGCGGTGTATTAGGCGTGGAAGCCGCTGCCGCACTGGCGCTGCGGGGCATGCAGGTCAGCCTGTTGCATCGCGGCAACCATCTGATGGACAGCCAGCTCGATGAACATAGTGCAGAACTGCTTCGCGCCAGCCTCGCCACGCGCGGCATTACGTCCATTTTACAGGCGCAGACCGTGGCCTATGCCGGTGACCCTGCCGGGAATGTACGGGCGGTGAGGCTCAGCGACGGGCGTGAAATTCCCGCGCAACGCGTGGTGGTAGCCGCCGGTGTCCGGCCCGAGATTGCCCTGGCGCAGTCCGCCGGACTGGACTGTGATCGCGGCATTCTGGTCAGCGACACGCTGCAAACCTCCGACCCGGCTATTTCGGCCATCGGCGAATGTTGTCAGCAGGGGGAACTGACCGCCGGTCTGGTCGCGCCGTGCTGGCAACAGGCTGAGGCGCTGGCGGCCCGTCTGGCCGGTGCACCGGTGGTTTCTCCGGTGATGCACACGGTGCCGCTGCGCCTGAAAGTGACCGGCATTGACGTGTTCTGTGCCGGTGAACTGCATGGCGGCGACGGCGCACAAATTCACACGGTATCTGACCCGGTTGACGGTCATTACCGCCGCCTGTTGCTGCGTGATAACCGGCTCACCGGCGTGTTGCTGTGGGGTGATATCAGCGACGGACCGGAATATTTCGCCCGCATCAGCCATCCCGCCAACTGCCAGACGCCATTGAGCATATTCAGCCCCGGCGATGAACCGGCCATTAAATCAGAACAGTTACCCGCCGAGGTAACGAGGAGCACTGCAATGTCGAAACCCGTATTAGTCATGGCCGGACACGGCATGGTTGGCCACCATTTTCTGCAACAACTGGTCGAGCGTGAACTGCATCTGCAATATCAGGTAATTGTGTTTGCGGAAGAAAAATCACCGGCCTACGACCGGGTGCATTTGTCCGAGTTTTTCTCCGGTCGCAGCGCGGAGTCGCTGTCGGTCGTAGAAGAGGGTTTCTTTGCGTCGACCGGCATTGAACTGCGCCTCGGGCACAGCATCGGTCATATCGATACCCGTCACCGTTTTGTGGTCGATCATCAGGGGCGGCAGACGGCTTACGATTTGCTGGTGCTGGCGACCGGTTCTTATCCGTTTGTCCCGCCAATTCCGGGCAACGATGCGCCGGGCTGCCTGGTTTACCGCACGCTGGACGATCTGGCGGCGATTCAGGCCTGCGCTGCCACCGGCAAAACCGGTGTGGTGGTGGGGGGCGGTTTGCTGGGGCTGGAAGCCGCAAACGCCCTGAAACATCTCGGGCTGCAAACGCATGTGGTGGAATTCGCCCCACGGCTGATGGGCGTTCAGCTTGATGAAGGCGGTGCGGCGATGCTGCGCCGTAAAATTGAAGCGCTGGATGTGCAGGTCCATACCGGCAAAGAAACCCGCGCTATCGTGGCCGGAGAAGCCAGTCGTTATCGCATGGAGTTTGCCGACGGCGGTCATCTCGAGACCGATCTGGTGCTGTTCTCCGCCGGTATCCGTCCGCGGGATCAGCTGGCAAAAGAGTGCGGGCTGGAGGTCGGGCCGCGTGGCGGTATCGTGATTAACGATCAGTGTCGTACCTCTGATCCGGCCATTTTTGCTATCGGTGAATGTGCCTTGTGGAACGGGCAGATTTTCGGTCTGGTCGCCCCCGGCTATCAGATGGCGCGCACGCTGGCCGATACGCTTTCCGGCAGCGAGGTGGCGTTTAAAGGCGCGGACATGAGCACCAAACTGAAACTGCTGGGCGTAGAAGTGGCCTCAGTCGGCGATGCACATGGCCGCACGCCGGGCAGTCAGAGTTATAGCTGGGTCGACGGTCCGGCGGAAGTGTACAAAAAAATCGTGGTCTCGCAGGACGGCAAACGCCTGCTCGGCGCGGTGCTGGTCGGCGACAGCAACGAATACAGCACGCTTTTGCAGATGATGCTTAACGATATGCCGCTGCCCGCCAGTCCGGAAAACCTGATCCTGCCCGCCAGCGCCGGTGCAGCGCCACAAACGCTGGGCGTCGCGGCATTGCCGGACGGTGCGCAAATCTGTTCCTGCCATAACGTCAGCAAATCAGATATCTGTGACGCGGTGAAGGGCGGTTGCGGCGATATGGCGGCGGTCAAAGCCTGCACTAAGGCGGCGACAGGTTGCGGCGGCTGTGCAGCGCTGACCAAACAGGTGATGGAATTCGCACTCACCGAAATGGGCGTTGAAGTGAAAAAAGACGTCTGCGAGCACTTTGCTTATTCCCGTCAGGAAATTTATCACCTGGTGCGCATGGGCAATATCCGCAGCTTTGCCGAACTGATTCAGAAACACGGTCACGGCAGCGGCTGTGAAATCTGCAAGCCGCTGGCGGGATCCATTCTGGCGTCCTGCTGGAACGATTACCTGCTCAAACCGCAGCATTTGCCGTTGCAGGACACCAACGATCGTTATTTCGCCAATATTCAAAAAGACGGTACCTATTCCGTGGTGCCGCGCATTCCGGCCGGTGAAATCACGCCTGACGGGCTGATCGCCATCGGTCTGGTCGCCAAACGCTACAACCTCTACACCAAAATTACCGGCGGGCAACGGGTGGATTTATTCGGCGCCCGCCTCGAACAACTGCCGGAAATCTGGCAGCAACTGGTGGACGCCGGTTTTGAAACCGGTCATGCCTACGGCAAATCGCTGCGCACGGTGAAATCCTGTGTCGGCTCAAGCTGGTGCCGCTACGGTGTACAGGATTCCACCGGCCTGGCGCTGCAACTGGAGAACCGCTACAAGGGGCTGCGCTCCCCGCACAAAATCAAAATGGCGGTCTCGGGTTGTACCCGTGAATGCGCCGAAGCACAAAGCAAAGACGTGGGCGTGATTGCCACCGAAAAGGGCTGGAACCTGTACGTGTGCGGCAACGGCGGCATGAAACCGCGCCACGCTGATTTACTGGCGCAGGACATGAGCACGGAAGATCTGATCCGCACCGTAGACCGCTTTCTGATGTTTTACATCCGTACCGCTGACCGCCTGCAACGTACCAGCACCTGGATGGATAATCTCGAGGGCGGCATGGATTACCTGCGTCAGGTGGTGCTGGAAGACAGTCTGCACATCGGCGCAGAACTGGAAAGTGAGATGAACGCGGTGGTCGGCACGTACCAGTGCGAATGGCAAACCACGCTGGCAGATCCGGACCGGCTGGCGCTGTTCCGTCCGTTCGTCAACAGCAGCGAGCCGGATGAAGCGGTGGTGATGGTGACGGAGCGACAGCAGGTTCGCCCCGCGACGTCGCAGGAACGCGCCGGTATTTCCGTCAGCGCCGTTTCTCAGCCGGTGATGGCGGTGCAGGGCTGGGTGGAGCTGTGCGATCTCAGCGCCATTCCGGCCAATGCCGGTATGGCGGCGCGGCTGGCTAACCGGCAGATTGCGCTGTTCCATTTGCCGGAGCATCCGCAGCAGGTTTTCGCGCTGAGTAACCATGAGCCGGACAGCGATGCCAATGTGCTGGCACGCGGGCTGGTGGGCGATGTGAAAGGCGAGCCGGTGGTGATTTCGCCGCTGTACAAACAGCGTTTCCGTTTACACGACGGGCGCAGCGTGGACGACGCGCAACTGGCGCTGAGCGTCTGGCCGGTGAAAGTCGAAAATGGCCGTGTCTGGGTGCAGGAACAGCCGGGGGTGAAAACCGCTGAAACCATTGCGACGGTCAGCGTATGAAAAGACCTCCGGCAACAGCACCGGCGCTGACCACCTGCGCTTACTGCGGCGTGGGATGTGGCGTCAGCATGGAACCGCAGACCGGGGGTTTCAGCGCCCGTGGTGATAAAACGCATCCGGCTAATCACGGACGACTGTGCGTAAAAGGCAGCGCGCTGGGAGAAACGCTGGGGTTGCAGGGGCGGTTGTTACAGCCGGAAATCGACCGCCAGCCGGTAAGCTGGACGCGGGCGCTTGATACGGTCGCGCAGCGGTTACAGGCGGTGATCGACGAACAGGGGCCGCAGGCTGTGGCGTTTTACGGTTCCGGCCAGTTGCTGACTGAAGATTATTATGTCGCCAATAAACTGATGAAAGGCTTTATCGGCGCGGGAAATATGGATACCAATTCGCGGCTGTGCATGGCCTCTGCCGTGGTGGGTTACAAACGCGCGTTCGGGGCCGACGCGGTGCCGTGCAGTTATCAGGATCTGGAACGGGCCGACTGCGTCTTGCTGACCGGTTCGAATACGGCATGGGCACATCCGGTGGTGTATCAGCGGCTGGCGCAGGCCAAAAAGGACCGGCCGGAGATGCGCATTATTGTTATCGATCCGCGCCAGACCGCCACCTGTGATATCGCCGATTTGCACCTGGCGTTACGCCCCGGCAGTGATGCGGCGCTGTTCTGTGGTGCGCTGAACGCGATGGCGGAGAGCGGAAAACTCGACACCGCTTTCCTGCAACGCCATACACAGGGTGCTGAAGACGCATTGCGGGCGGCACGGGACTGGACAGTGGCGCGTACCGCCGCGTATTGCGGATTGCCTGTGGATCAGTTGCTGGCGTTTTATCAGATGTTGGGCGACAGCCAGCGGCTGGTGACGCTGTATTCGATGGGGATCAATCAGTCCGGTTCCGGCGTGGATAAATGCAACGCCATTATTAACCTGCATCTGGCGACCGGCCATATCGGGCGCGAGGGGTGCGGACCGTTTTCAATCACCGGTCAGCCGAACGCGATGGGCGGACGGGAAGTCGGCGGACTGGCGAATCAGCTGGCGTCGCACATGGGCTTTACGCCGGAAGATATCAGCCGCGTGGGGCGGTTCTGGCTGAGTGACAACGTCACACAATCAGCCGGACTGAACGCCGTGGAGTTGTTCCGCGCGGTGGAAGAAGGCCGGATAAAAGCGGTGTGGATCATGGGCACCAATCCGCTGGTGTCGCTGCCGGATGCCGACCGGGTACGGGCCGGACTGGCGCGCTGCCCGCTGGTGATCGTCTCCGACATTATACGCGACACCGATACCACCCGTGCCGCGCATATCTGCTTGCCCGCGCTGGGCTGGGGCGAGAAAAACGGTACCGTGACCAATTCTGAACGTTGTATTTCACGCCAGCGGGCGTTTCTGCCTGCACCGGGTGAGGCGAAACCAGACTGGTGGATCCTCAGTCAGGTCGCGCAGCGTTTAGGGTTTGCAGAGGCATTTTCGTATCAGCATCCGGCAGAAATTTTCCGCGAACATGCTGCGCTTTCCGGTTTTGAAAATCACGGTTCGCGGGCGTTTGATATCAGCGGGCTGGCGCAGCTTTCGGATGAGGAGTGGGACACCCTGCAGCCTGTGCAGTGGCCGGTGAATGCCGCCAATCCGCAGGGCACGGCGCGGCTGTTTACGGATAACCGGTTCTTTCACCCTGACGGCAAAGCGAAACTGATCGCCATCACGCCAAGGCTGCCGGTAAATTCGCCGAATGCGGCGTATCCGCTGATCATGAATACCGGCAGGGTCCGCGACCAGTGGCACACGATGACGCGCACCGGTAAGTCAGCGCGTCTGATGCAGCACATCAGCGAGCCGTTTTGTCAGTTTCATCCTGATGACGCGCCGCAGATCCAGCCCGGTGATCTGGTACGCGTTGCCTCCTCGCACGGCTGGTTGTTGCTGCGCGCCCAACCCGACAATCTGCAACCGCGCGGCAGCGTGTTTGTGCCGATGCACTGGAACAGCCAGTTCAGCCAGCAGGCGCGGGTCGATGCACTGATTGAAGCGCATGTTGATCCGCTGTCGGGACAGCCGGAAAGCAAACATATGCCGGTCAGCCTGAGCCGCTGGCCTGCCGCGTGGCAGGCCGAACTGTTTGTGCGTGGTGAAAATATTACGCCACCGGTGACCACTTACTGGAGCCTGATCACCCAGCCGGGTGTGACCCACTTTACGCTGGCCGACTCTTCGCTACCGGCAGACTGGATGGCGTGGCTGAAGGAATCTTACGCCACGGACAACCTGCTCTGCCAGACCGCGCAACTGGGCGATGACGGTTTCAGCCTGCTGGCCTGGTCTGACGGCGCGTTACAACTGGCGTTCTATGCCCGCCGCAGGCCGCCGTCACCCGACCGGCAGGCGGTGCTGGCGGCATTCACCACACCGCCGCACACGGCGCAACAGCGTCTGGCGTTGCTGGCAGGCCGTGCAGGCCGTGATAAAGCGCCCGCCGGTGCCATCATTTGTAGCTGTTATTCCGTGGGGGAAATCCCGATCACTGAAGCCGTCCGCCAGGGATGTCACAGCGTGCAACAGCTTGGCGAAAAACTAAAATGCGGCACAAATTGCGGCTCATGCATTCCTGAACTCAAAAAAATCATTGCCGGTCAGCTCGCCACGCTGACGGCGGGAGACAGCCAATGAACAACATTCCCGAAAGAACATTACAGATGCAGCAGATCGCGCAAATTCTGGCGGGTGCCCACCGGCGTAATCCGGTGTGTCGCGGTGAAGTCTGGCTGGTCGGCGCGGGGCCGGGGGATGTCGAGCTGCTGACCCTGAAAGCGCTGCGCGTGATCCAGCAGGCGGATGTGGTGGTGTTTGACCGGCTGGTGTCTGAGCCGGTGATGGCGCTGATCCCGGACGCGGCGCTGCGCATTGATGCCGGTAAATCGACGCGCAATCACACGCTGGGACAGGAAGAAATTAATCAGTTGCTGGTCAGTCTGGCGCTGGCCGGGCATCGCGTGGTGCGCCTCAAAGGGGGGGATCCGTTTGTGTTCGGTCGCGGCGGCGAGGAGATGGCACATTGCCAGCAGCACGGCGTAAGGTGCCACATCGTGCCCGGTATCACGGCGGCGATGGGGTGTGCGGCATCCACGGGTATTCCGCTGACCCACCGCAGTCTGGCGCAGTCAGTACGGTTTGTGACAGGTCACGGGGCTCAGGGAGAGCCGGATGTTGACTGGCGGGCGCTGGCCGAAGCGCGTCAGACGCTGGTGTTTTATATGGGCATTGCCAACAGCGAAACCATCAGCCACCAGCTGATGGCGCATGGCTTACCGGGGACGACCCCGGTGGCAGTCATTGAGCGCGGCACCCGGCCGGAACAGCGGGTGCTGACCGGCAGGCTGGAAACACTGGCAGACATGATCCTTACCGGACAGGTGCAAACGCCTGCGCTGCTGATTGTCGGTGAGGTGGTGGGGATGTACCGGGGAGAGGGGCAACGTCAAGACCGTGGGTTGCCACTCACACCGGCCCAAAGGGTTTTAACCGAACCTCTTTGCAGTCCTGCGTTTTTTTAACTGCGCGCTAACGCTGGCTGGCTATGCTTCAGTTACCGCAGTGACAGGCTGGAAATCTTGCCGCTGCGCGGTGCCTTCTCCCGGTCCTGGAGCCTTTGGTCTCCAGGCCGCTCCGTTCAGCAAGCTTTCTGAATCGGCAGCACGCACAACTCCCCCGCACGATCATCGGAAAAGCTTATGCTTAATTGATCCATCTATATCCTTTTTTGTTAGTGGCATCGACCTCATTTCTTATGCAATTCTCTGACTCACAAAAGAAAAAAAATTAAATCTCCTGCTTTGTAAATTTGGGGCGCAAGCCCTCTGCAGACTATTCATAAGGAAAAACGATGACCGTTATTCAGTTTAATCAACGTCAAATGACAACAAGCAAAATTGCTGCCGGGCTGGTTCTGGCAATCAGCACGCTTTCTACTTTTGCCGCCCACGCTGACCAACTGGCGGATATCAAAAAAGCCGGTGTTGTGAAAGTCGCGACTTTCGATTCCAATCCGCCGTTTGGGTCTGTGGATGCGAAAACGCACGATATTGTCGGCTATGACGTCGATTTCGCCAAAGCGCTGGCGAAAACCCTGGGTGTGAAATTGCAACTGGTGCCGACCAATCCGGCCAACCGTATTCCGTTGTTGCAGTCCGGCAAGGCGGATCTGATTGTGGCTGATATCACCATCACCCCGGAACGCGCGAAAGTGATCGACTTCTCCGTGCCTTATTTCGTCACCGGCCAGCAGTTCCTGGTGCCCGCCGGATCGCCGGATAAGCTCGATGCGTATGCCACGGCGCGCATTGGTGCGGTGAAAGGCACCACCGGCGAGCAGGAGTTGCATAATCGCTTCCCGCAATCCCGCGTGCTGTCTTATGACGATATTCCGCTGGCGCTTTCCGCTTTACGTAACGGCAACGTGCAGGCGATTACCCAGGACAGCACCATTCTGGCCGGTTTGCTGGATGGCGCGCCGGACAAGGCGAAATACAAAGTGTTGCCTGAATTGCTGAGCAAGGAAGAGATTGGCGTTGGCGTGAAAAAAGGCGAAACCAGCCTGCTGAAAGTGGTCAACGACGAGCTGCTGAATCTGGAGAAAAACGGCCAGGCGGTCAGCATTTATAACGTCTGGTTCGGCCCGCAGACCAAATCTCCTCAGCCGCGTCTGTTCAAAATCGAAGCCAAATAATCTGTTTTATGCAAGGTAAGGCACATGCCGCAAGACACTTACTCAACCGCAGCAACGTCTGCGGTTTTTTCACATTCATCCGCCGGTAAAACCGCTGCCGTCGAATTTCGTCAGGTCAGTAAATCTTTTGGTCCGCATGAAGTGATCCGCAACGTCGATTTGCGTGTGGACAGCGGCGAAGTGGTGGCCGTTTGCGGGCCTTCCGGCTCCGGAAAATCCACCCTGATCCGCCTGATTAATCAGCTTGAATCCGCCTCAGGCGGCGAGATCCTGATCGACAATCTGCCGACGCGAAACCTCAAAGGTGCGGCATTACGCCAGTTGCGCACGCATATCGGTTTCGTGTTTCAGCAGTTCAATCTGTATGCCCATCTCACCGCCGAAGACAACGTCAGTCTGGCGCTGATCAAAGTGCATGGCTGGAAGAAAAGTGAAGCGCGGGAAAAGGCGCGGGCGCTGCTGACGCGTGTCGGGCTGGGGGATAAAGCGCGGCATTATCCCGAGCAGCTATCCGGCGGTCAGCAACAGCGCGTGGCAATTGCCCGGGCGCTGGTCACCGATCCGAACATTATTTTATTTGATGAACCGACTTCAGCGCTCGATCCGGAAATGATCGGCGAAGTGCTGCTGGTGATGCAGGAGCTGGCGAAAAGTGGCATCACCATGATTGTGGTGACGCACGAAATGAGTTTTGCCCGTGAAATCGCCGACCGGGTGATTTTCATGGATGGCGGCGAAATTCTCGAACAGGCGCAGCCGGAAGATTTCTTCCTGCGTCCGCAACATCCGCGCGCGCAGCGGTTTTTGCAGAAAGTATTGTTTCCGCTGCATCCGCAGGCAGGAGCAGAGCGATGATCTGGCATCCTGACTGGGCGGGTGTGCTGAGCGGTCAGCCTTTGCAATGGATTATCTCCGGCTTTCTCACCACGCTGTATGTCAGCCTGGCGGGCAGTCTGATCGCTACGTTACTGACTGTGCTGCTGATTGCGCTGCGCCTGAGTACCTCGCGTATTGCACGCGGCGCGGTGGCGGCGTTCGTCTCTGTTTTCCGTAACACGCCGCTGCTGGTGCAACTGCTGTTCTGGTATTTCGCGGCGTATGGCGCGCTGCCGCAAAGCTGGCGTTTTTACATTGGCGACAATCATCCGTGGGCGACGTTTCCGGGCAACATTGCCTGGCTGACGCCGGAATTTTTGTGTGCGGCCTGGGGGCTGGCGCTGTTCACGGCGGCGTTTCTGGTGGAAGAAGTGCAGGCGGGTCTGAATTCCGTGCCCAAAGGCCAGACTGAAGCGGCGATTTCGCAGGGGTTTAGCCGCAAGACATTGCTGCTTTCCATTCTTTTGCCGCAGGCGCTGACCAATGCGTGGCAGCCAGTCACCGGCCAGTATCTGAATCTGATGAAGCTTTCCTCGCTGGCGACCGGCATCGGTTTTTCGGAACTGACGTATCAGGTCAGTCAGATTGAAAGCTATAACGCACACGCCTTCGAAGGGTTTGCGGTCGGGACATTGCTGTATCTGGCGCTCGGGCTGATCCTCGGCGGGCTGATGACGGCGTTTGGTCCGAAACGTCCGCAGCGCAGGCCGCAGGCGGCAATGACGGAGGAAACCCGCGATGGAATTTGACGGGTCTGTTTTGCAGGATAATTTCACTTATCTGCTGTGGGGAAGACTGGCTGACGGTGAGCCGGGCGGGGTGTTGCTCACATTAATTATGGCGGCATCGGCGGGCGTTCTGGCGTTACTGGCCGGGGTTTTGATGGCGGCACTGGCGTGGCGTTTCGGCGGCTGGACGCGAAAAATTCTGTTTATCTGGGCGTCGTTTATCCGTGGGATCCCGCTGATTTTCGTGATTTTTTGGCTGTATTTCCTGCTGCCGGTGGTGTTTGGCGGATCGATTCCCGGCCCGCTGACGGTGATTCTGGCACTGGCCTGGTTTACCTCGGCGGCGGTGATGCATTCGACGCTGGCGGGTCTGGAAGCCTTGCCGCGCGGGCAAACCGAAGCGGGGATCGCGTCCGGCATGAGCTACGGCAAAGTGTTGTTGTTCGTGCTGTTACCGCAGGCGTGGCCGAATCTGCTGCCGTCCTATCTCGGACTGCTGATCTCACTGGTGAAAGACACGTCGCTGGCGTTTATCGTCAACGTGCCGGAACTCACCACGGTGGCCGGACAGGTGAACAACCGGGTGCAAATTTACCCGGCAGAAATCTTCCTGCTGGTCGGACTGATGTATTACCTGCTGTGTGTGACGCTGGCGTATCTGGCGGGGAGGGTAGTAAGAAAAAACAAAACAGCGTGAACGATTAAACAGTTGTAAGTGAAGGATAAGGATATGGATAACCGGGAGCCGTAAATAACCTCCGGTTATCCAAAATGAGTACAATAAAAATCAGCTCTGTTTTTTTATATCCTTACCCCATAACTTCAACCAAGGCGCAGTTTCAAAGTCTTTGGGGTAATTACTTTTTTCTTCCTCCTCGTCTGCAAATAAGTCGCGGAAATTTTTAACATATCGTTCTAATGAGCTTAAATCTGGTGTGTAACCTCTATGTGAGTAGTTTAGTATTGGAAGCACACTTCCTTTGCTTTGTTCCATTTGCGCCATAAATGCATGAGCGCTTATATAGCCCGTAAGTTTTTCATCTAATCTGTACCAGCTATTTTTTTCATAGAAGTCAGGGCTAACTGCTTTATTATTGTAAAGATATAACGTGGCATAAGAATTTTTAGCGTTAGTTGAGATCGGAAAATGGGGATCCATGTTGTTCACGATACTGGCTGAATAATGCTTTGCAATATCACGTAATAACCTGGGTTTGACATGCCGGATGAATATTTCATAGGGAATGTAGGCCCACGCTGACCAGAATTCCATTAAAACAGAAAATTCTGCACTTTCCAGAATTTCAATATTGTCTATGACATGCAGGCTGCGTGAATCTGGCATTGAAATTTTTAATAAAAAACCAGAATATTCTTTAACCTTATTGAGCAAGTTTTTATATTCTGTATCAGATATTGCTGCAACTAAATCACAGGTGCTTCCATATTTCAAATCTTCGGAGCCCCATATTATACCGTGCACAGCAGCATACTTCAGTACGTATGAAGGGTCGAATGCAAACGCTGTACGTTGTTCTGCTTCGGCCTGATTGTGTATTGCTGACCACTTTACGGCTTCAACATCGTGGTCCAGTCGTTCGCTTTCCGGCCAATCTTTGAGATGATTTTTGCGGTCATTCATTAAGAGTTTTTCTAACCATTCCGCATTTTTTCGCACTTCAGTTTGAGTCCAGCGAACAAAAGATTCATCTGGTTCAATGATCTTTTGCTGCAATACAACGATCGGTGCGGCTCCTCTATGGCAGTTTCCTTGTAAGCAGGCCGCGGTATTAACATCTTCCTGCAATGCTGTCATGCGCACACGCAGCGCCTTTGTTTGATCTTGACTGTTACACGCAAAATGTTCAAAGCATGATTTTTTTAGCGGATTGCTTATATCATTGAAAATAAACTCTTTGGTTCTTGTATTAGGACAAGCCAGTGTTGTTCCCACTGCTCTTAATGCTTCACGAAAGTCTTGACGCGGTAAATTATGCGTGCCTTTTGCACTTACTACGGCAATTCTTGGACGCATCCAGATATAAAACTGATCTAAATCATCCCTGTCTTTAGGTTTATTATCCGAAAGATAAACTCTTCCTCCGTGGTGCGGTGCTTTAAGCACATCAACTCCAAGACCAGCAGGATATTCTGAGCAAATCCAGGACCAGTTTTCCTGATCCCCGGTTAAAACGATGCGTCTGCGTTGACTACCGTCCAGTAATGCATCAATAACAATAACCAGCGAGGTATCGTTTAAAACGGAATTACCAAAAAAATTAGGTTCAGAAGTATTATCACGATATTTCTTTATTCTTTGACCTATGTTGTTTTGATTACGCAGATTGTTATCCTGATTACTCACCGGAGAAAAATTATCTCGTGAGAGCGCATTCATGGTGTCGAATACATTTGCCGCCTCGGAAAATTGCTCCTCCTCTTGCCATGATTCACCCCGTATAAGCCATTCATGGGGCAGTGATTCATGAGCCAGTAATGTTTCAAGTTCTGAATAGGGGGCGCTATAAAGACGTTTTATCATTTTCCGTGCAGGTGAAATAACGGAAACCGTCACATTGCCATTGGTTTGAAAACGATGTTTATAGCCTTCAAGAGGATAGATAACAGGGATCTTTCTTGTATTAGCTTCATTCTCAAGGCCTTTTGCTTTGGAAACAGCGTCTTGCACTCTTGGTGCAAATAACCAGCTAAGCCTTTCAAAAGCCGGTAAACAGGGCAGCCAGAGTTCGCCGATAGTAATGTCTGTTTTTTTTAGCAGTGAGTGAAATCCCCCCTGATGGTCGTGATCAATGTGGCTTAGAACAACCACATCAAGATCCTCACTTCCGTCTTCTTTTTTATGGTCATTCAGGTGATCGGTTAAAGCTTGAGGCAAAGAGACACCACCGTCATATAACAGGCGAAAGGCGACTTTACCATGATGGTGAAGCTCTACCAGATGACAATCACCATGGCCAACCCCAAAGGTTATAATCTCGAAACTGTCTGCTGGCAATGTGGGTATAATCGAGCTCATCACAATTCCCTATAATTTCAATTATTTACTTGTTTTCATGTATCACAGATATTGTTTACATCAAATGCATAAGTGGTGATTATTAATCGATAATACGCACATTCCGGACTGGAATCCAAAACCCCGCCTGTTTCGGGCGGGGTTTTGGAGCGGAAAGCCACGGTAAAAATGCGTTTATTGTCTTTTGCTGACCGAGGTTAATTCCGTATCCACACTCAGATCCCGGTCAAACCATTTTTCGGAAATCTTCTTCAATGTGCCGTCTGCCCGTAATTCACCGAGTGCGACATCCACTTTTTGTTTCAGCGCTTCTCCGCGCGCATCTTTTCTGAATGGCAGGGCGACCTGTTTCAGGCCAAAGGGTTCTCCGACGACTTTCAGCGGCAGATTTTTACGCTTGATTTGCCCGAGCAGGATCACCTGGCCGGAAACATACGCATCGACTTTTCCCTGCGCCACGCTGTTAACCACCACATCCATACCCTCAAAGGTCACCAACCTGATTTCGTTTTTCGGGTCAAATTCTTTCAGGACTTTGCCATAGTTCGAACCGAGATCGGCGGCGACCGTTTTCCCTTTCATGTCCTGTAAACCGTGAATAGTGGTGTTGTTTTTACTGACTGCCAGTTGCGCCGCAGAGTAATAGTAGGGCGCTGAATAATCATATTTCTTGCGCCGCTCCGGCGTGTCAGCAAAATTGCCCACGGTATCCACTTTGCCGGTTTCCAGAGAGCCAAGAACGCCCACCCAGTCGGAGGTTACCCATTCAACTTTGTAGTGGATCTTGCCGGCGACGGCGTTGAGAATATCCGTGCTGAATCCTTTGATGGTGTCGCCCTCTTTAAAATAGTGCGGATAACCGTCCGGTGTCGCGCCCACCCGCAGAACGGGTTGATCATCCGCTTTGACGGCGGGTTTATCGCAGGCAGTCAGTAAAAGGGGGAGGGATAAAATAGACAGTGTTAACAATCGCATATGAAAATTTCCTGTTTAACCGGCATAGGGTTTGCCGAGATGTTTTTCGAGGCGACGTTGTAACTCACTGAAAATGATGGTCAGCGCCCAGTAGACCAGCGCCACAGCGAAATACGCTTCGAAGAATTTCAGCGACTCTGTGGCCACCATTTTTCCTGCAGCCAGCAGTTCGCTCACGCCTAAGGTGAACGCCAGTGAGGAGTTCTTGATCAGGCCGATATAGACGTTGCCGGTAGCCGGAATCGCATTGCGGCAGGCTTGCGGAAACAGGATACGGCTGGAGGCTTTAAACATGCTCAGCCCGGAGGCCAGAGAGGCTTCCAGTTGCCCTTTATCGACGGAGTCGATAGCGGCACGGAAGATTTCCGCCAGATAGGCAGACGTGTTTAAGCTTAAACCGAGGATCACCGCATTCATGGCACTCAGTGAATTCATCGAAGGGATAATTTGCGGCAGACCAAAATAAATAATCAATAACTGTACCAGTACCGGCGTACCACGAAAGAATGAAATATAAAGATGCGCGAAAGCCGCGGGTATTTTACCGGCCCTGAGTAATAAGGCGAAAATAATGCCCAGAACGGTTGCCAGCAGAATGGAAAGAAATGAAATCAGCAAAGTCACGGGAAGATAGACGAGGATCTGCGGAATAACGCCGAGCATATAAGGGAAATCAAAATTCATTGTGAAAAGTTCCGTTTACGGCCATCAGGTAAAATCATGTAAAAAAGAACGGGTGCGGTTTCCGGAAACGGTCTGGAATATTTTTGCCGGTTCGCCTTGTTCGATAATATGACCGTGCTCCATGAAAAATATCCGGTCAGAAACATTGCGGGCGAACCCCATTTCATGCGTGACGATCATCATGGTTAAGTCGCGACCGGCCAGCCCTTCAATCAGGTTCAGCACTTCACGGCGCATTTCGGGATCCAGAGAAGACGTGGGCTCATCAAATAAAATCACCTGCGGATCAACGGCCATTGCGCGGGCGATACCGACGCGCTGCTGCTGTCCACCGGAAAGAGTGCCGGGATAGGCTGCCGATTTGTGCGCCAGCCCCACCTGCGCCAGCAATTCCTGACCCCGTTCCCGCGCCTGCGCTTTATTCAGTTTTTGGGTAAAACGTAAGATCTCAGTGATATTTTCCAGTGCGGTTTTATTTTTAAACAAATTGTAGTGCTGAAAAACCATGGATGTCTGGCGGCGAAAATCGCCCGTTTGTTTGCGGGTAAGGGTTGCAGCATTAATGTGTTTATCACCAATCTGCATCAGGCCGGAATCCGGCCTGACCAGCAAATTCAGCGAACGTAACAGGGTGGATTTCCCGGAACCCGAAGGGCCAATAATCGATACCACTTCCCCTTTTTTTACAGTGAAATTAATATCCGACAGAGCAGGGAACTGGTTAAATGATTTATTCAATCCGCTGACCGTTATCATGCGTACTCCCGCACAGAAACAAACTGATTCTCCGGCTCACTTAACCCCAGATTCCCCCGCAGGGTCTGTGCCTCATAGTCCGTCCGGTACAATCCCCGCGCCTGCAAAATCGGGATCACACGGTCGGTGAAATCATCGAACGCCGTCGGGGTGCCGCCCCGGACGATAAAACCGTCGGCCGCACCGGAGGTAAACCAGTGTTCCAGACCGTCGGCGACATCTTCGGCGGTACCGGAGAAGGTCGGTCGTGGTGTCGCGGCTTCCAGTGCGGCCTGACGCAGGGTTAATCCGCGTTCGCGGGCGTTGCGTTTGATCTCATCTGTGGTGCTGCGGAAGCTGTTTTGCCCCAAATCGCCGATGTCCGGGAATGGTGCATCCGGGTCGTATTGCGCAAAATTGTGATGCTCAAAGTAGCGGCCAAGATAATCCAGTGCGCTTTCCAGCGTCACCAGTTGGGCGGTTTCCTGATATCGACGTTCAGCATCGGCAGGCGACTCACCGATAATCACGCTGATGCCCTGAAAGACGCGGATGTCTTCGGCGGCACGGCCGTTTTCCACCAGCTGACGCTGTACATCGAGACGAAATGCGCGGGCCAGTTCGGGGGTTTCCTGACGGGTGTAAATGGCGTCAGCGGCTTCGGCAGCAAAGGCTTTGCCCTGTTCCGACGCCCCGGCCTGAAAGACGATCGGACGGCCCTGCGGGGAGCGTCCGACGTTCAGCGGCCCCTGCACCGAGTAGTATTTGCCGTGATGATTGAGTGTGTGCAGTTTCTCCGGCACAAATAACTGGCCGGTGGCTTTGTTGCGCACAAATGCATCTTCTTCCCAGGAATCCCACAGCCCTTTCACCACGCTGACGTATTCACTGGCGATGCGGTAACGCTCGTCATGTTCCGGGTGCTTATCGCGGGAGAAGTTTTTCGCCGAGCCTTCCAGCGGCGAGGTCACCACGTTCCAGCCCGCCCGGCCACCGCTCAGATGATCGAGGCTGGCGAACTGACGTGCGACGGTAAACGGCTCGCTGTAGGAGGTGGATAAGGTGGCGACCAGTCCGATGTTGTGGGTGACCAGCGACAGGGCAGAAAGCAGGGTAATCGGTTCAAAACGGTTGAGGAAATGCGGAATAGATTTCTCAGTAATATAAAGTCCGTCGGCGACAAATAAGAAATCAAATTTAGCCTGTTCAGCTCGTTGCGCTAATTGCTGGCAGAACTGAATATTAATACTGGCATCAGCAACCGCATCCGGATGACGCCATGCAGACATATTTCCGGATGCGCCCTGAATAATGGCACCCAGGCGTATTTGTTTTTTCTGACTCATTGTTTCATCCTTAAGAATATATTATTCAGCCGCCGTTAAACCAGCGTGCGTAATTCAGCGATGGAGCGCACCAGTGGCGCCTGCTCCTGTGCTTCGAATGCCTGCTGGTTGAGAATTTTGCGCAGATAGACCAGTTCGACACCCAGCGGGTTGGTCGCGGTATGAAATGGCTCATAACCCCGTCGCTGATACAACCCGGTCAGCCACGGATGTTTCACCGCCGTTGCCAGATACACCGCCGGTGATTTCAGCGTGTCACGCAAAAACGTCTCTTCCACGTAGCGGATAATTTCATTGCCAAATCCCTAGCCTTTGGCGTGTTCTGCCACCGCAAACCAGTGCACAAACGGCCACGGCGCAAGATGATTTTTTGCCGGTGTCCACAAAAAACGGGTGGTCAGCGTCGCCGTCAGTACGCCGTCGTTTTCCAGCACATAGGTGGTTTCATTGCGGATAACATCCCGCACGTCTTCAACGCTGGCGCGGGTGATGGTGAAATGAATGTTATGTTCCAGCAGCGGCTCGTAAGCCTTTTGCAAAAGGCTGTGCAGCGCCGCTGCTTCAGACTCCTGAGCAAGGCGGATCACGTGGCTCATATCCAGTTCCTGTTGTTCGCAACACATCGTTAACAACGATTATTAAAGTCAGGAACAAAGGATGTAAAACAACAATAGTTGCTATGCAGTTGCGGGAGATGGAATAGGGGGTGGGGTGGCCGCCCATACGGGCGTTAACTTCAAAGTCAAAACCGTGGGCGTCGGCCCACACCGACTTGGGGGGCGGCCTGCCGCCGCCCCCCAAGACCCCCCGGGCTCTTTCACTAATACCGCCGGACGAGGTTATAAACCGCGCTGACAATCCGTTTCGTCAGCATGGCGGTGAGGCTCATAACAAATTTTCCTGACGTTCCAGCCAGCGGGCGTGGCTTTTTTCATCGAGAATTTTTTTCATGTACAGCGTGGTGTGTCCTTTGCCGATGTCTCTTTCGAAGACCGGCTGAAAACCTAGTTTCAGGTACATGTCACGCAGCCACGGATGGCTGGTGGCGGTGCCAAGCGAGTAAGCCGGGGCTTTCAGTTCGCGGATCAGAATGTTGTCTTCCAGCCAGTCCAGCAGCTTCTTGCCGAGACGCTGACCGGTGTAATCCGGATGCGTGCCTAACCAGCCAATATGCGGCAGGCCTATGAGTCCCGGCATTGCACCCCACGGGAAGCGCAGGGTGACCGAAGCCACCATCCGCTGGTCATCAAAGAGCGCAAACACTGCATGATCGTTGAGATGTTGTGTCACGCTTGCCAGATCGGCGGTGGCAGCATCAAACTGAATCCCGAGTGCTTTGATTGGCGCATAAGCGTCCAGCATCAGCGCCAGATAATCGTGTTTATCATCCAGCGTCAGCCGCCTGAAATGTTGTGTCATAACCCGGATCCCTCAGAAGAAGTCAGATGACCGGACTGCACGGCAAAGCGGATGACCTCATCAACTTTTTGCGCGGCGCGGCCGGTGTAATGAGCCGGATCTCACCAGTGGTCAAGATCCCGTTCAGTAATATTGGCCGCCAGCACCGGATGTGCAAGCAGAACAGTTTTAAAAGATGGCTGTTTTTCAAACTGAAGCGTATTCCGGTGCGATCAAGTATGACGCGCACGGCGTGTATTTAGGCGCGATGTATACCCAGGCGTATAAAGCGTCCCGCTTCGGTTCTGTTTCTGATGTATACGTTTTGAATGTTTAAGCCGTGTCTGAGAAGTAAAAAAGGCGATGTATGTTGCCTTTTTTACTATCACGCCAGGCACCTGTCAGGTGCTTATTTAATCCGGACTGCTTTTATGCATGCACAGGGGGGAAAACTTTCTCCAGAGATTTAATGAGGTCAGAGAAGAAGGTGTTATTTAAAGAGGTTTTATTATAAACCATATAGACCGGTAACTTTGGAAGATTTAAATCTACAGCTACCGGACGTATCTCATACTGATTTTTGTATTGTTCATAGGCATGGAGAGGAACGAACGCCAGAGTATCAGTAGCTTCAATAATGGGTATCGCAGATCCGACATACCCGACAGAATAGCGGATTTTCCTTTTCATTTTTGTTGTCTTCTCAAGTTGCCTGGCGAAATTAATTCTGACCAGGCTTTCATTATCAATAAACGTGAAATCTTCCTTCATCAATTCCTCTGGCAACGCTGTCTCATTAACTCTTGGGTGATTTTTAGCACATATCACAACCAAAGGTTCTTCGTACAGCAAAAATGTATTTCGGGATAAGTTATTGTGCGGGTTTATATCAAATACGATGTCCGTTTTACGGAATGTCAATAAATCATCTATTGTCGAAAGAGAATTTCCTGCGGTGGTATGAACAACCTTACAGTCCGGCGCGATCTTAGCGACCTGCCTGATTAAAGGTCCCAGAATAGTCAGGGATAAATAGGGTGGGCAGTTGACAGCCAGGCTTGTAATGGTTGACGGGCTATCAATCTCCTGGAAACGGGCTAATAAATTATCATAAGATTCAAACAATTTATCATGAATGCTATTCGCCGTTGTTGTAGGGAAAAGGCTTTTCCCTTGCCGGACGAATAATGGATCAGAAAAATGATCTCGTAAGCGTCCCAGCGCCTGACTGACAGCCGAGGGGGTGAGCCCCAAAATATTGGCCGCTTTGGTAACGCTGCCATGAATGTAGACAGACTCAAACATTGTTATTAGATTGAGGTCAAAGCCTTTAACAGCATTAAGACGTTCGGTATTATGAGTTGCTTTCATATTTTTCTCACTTTGTTGTACAGAAAGATAAGGTCATTTAAACCCGTGCACTTAAAAGTGTAGTTTTGAATTCTGATTTTTCGAGATATTAAAAATAACTATGAAATTATTTTATGAAAAGATGGTAAATTCAATAATTTACCCATAACCATCATCATTTCTACATGCGCTATAAAGCAGGGGTGGTTGCGTTATAACTTTATAATATACCTGATGGTCGACGCTACTTTTATTAATGAATTTTTAATTATCATGGCGTTATTAAAAGCGATTAGGAGTTTTTTTATAAGGTAATTATTTGTTATGACACATGTAATTCGAATCCTTTAACAAACTTAAAGAATCTTTCAGTTCACTGTGTTTATTTCATGGCTCGTAATGTGAATAATGCGTCTCCCCTGTTTATGGATTCAGGGAATTAAATCACGATTTCAATGGAGATATATTTTGAAAATTAACACATTTTTTAAGATGAGCGTACTGGCTGCCGGCATGGTTGCCGCACTGGGCGCAAACGCGGCTGACGGCACCATTAACGTTGGCGGTACTATTATTGAGACCGGCTGTCAGGTGGATGCTGCCAGCATCGCAGCTCCAGTTGCTCTGGGGGACATGGCGTCTACAAGTTTCCCAACAATTGGTTCAATTTCTGCCAAAAAAGATATTAACGTTGTGCTGACTGAATGCCCGGTAACTCAAAGTGGTGTATCGCTGATTGCACTCGGTGCTGCCGATGCGACTAATAATGAATTACTCGCGCTCAATGATGAATCAACCGCAGCCGGTCTCGGTATTGCTCTGTATAACATGGATGGTTCATTGATCCCGATGAATTCGTCCTCTGCAGTTGCATCCATTAATGCTGAAACCGGTTCGGCAACGATTGCGATGCAGGCCGCTGCGATGTCAACGGCAGAAAAAGTTACCGCCGGTGCTTTCACTGCAACCACTAATTTCTCCCTGACATATAACTAATATCCGCTGTTAATAATTAAGTTTTTAAAAAACTGTTTATTTTTATTAACCCGGTTCAAAGGATTAAACCATATTATGAAAAAATTAAGTTTTGCTGTTGCGATGATGTTGGGTATGGGGTTAACGGGCGCTCAGGCTGCTGAAACTGGCACTCTGAATTTCTCAGGAAATGTTACCACGAGGACATGTAGCATTGACAGTGCCAGCCTGAATACAACCCTCTCTTTTGGTAATTTAGCAAAAAATAGCATTTTGAGCTTGGCTGCAATAGGTGATACTAATGCTCAACTGACAAAGCCTTTTAATATAAAGTTAGTAGATTGTCCGAATGGCACACCTATCTCTGTAAAGTTTGATGGAGATCCGACTTATTTCGATGGGAACGTTCAGGGTTACAGAGATAATAAATCAGAAAATCAGGTGAACATTGCAGCTATGGTTTTTGATGCTGATTCTGGCGCTAAGGTTCTTCCTAAGCAATTTGTTAGCAAGGGTGTTGCTATCGAAGGGGTTAATGACCTGAAATATAATATTTCATTAACCAGATATGCAACTTCTGCAGTAGTCACTAATGCTGGTGATTTTTCCATGGCTATCAACTACACGATGTCTTATGAATAAGATTAATATTTAATGACTGTGGCTCTTATTTTCCTGTGAAGAAAGAGCCATTCTTTATAGAGGGTTAAAATGAATATACTATCTAAGCTGTGTTTAGGTACAGCGTTTTTGTGCGTTTCGATCTCGGCTTCTGCGGGGTTTTCCGTTGGTGCAACCCGCGTTATCTATAATGGTAATGTGAAAGAGGCTTCCCTTTCTGTTAAGAATACAGAAGACTCTAATGTCTATCTTATCCGCTCCTGGGTCAGTTCTGACAATAAAGAGGAAAAGGTTCCCTTTATTACGACTCCACCATTATTCCGCATAGAACCAGGCCAGGATAATGCTGTGCGTATAACTCAGACATCCTCTTCCTTAGCGCAGGACAAAGAGTCCATCTACTGGCTGAACACGCTTGCCATACCACCTGCGACGAAAGAAAAGAACTCGCTCCAGTTTTCCATTAATACCCGTATCAAATTGATTTATCGTCCGACAGCGTTGAATAACAAAGAGGCGATTGCAAAAGCTTATCAGCATCTGACTTTCTCCCGCTCAGGCACCATTGTCACCGCCAGTAACCCGACGCCTTATTATGTCAGTATGACCAAAGTCAGCATCAATGGTCATGAATTAAAAGACGGCTATATAGTTCCGCCAAAATCTTCATTGAAAATCGATAATGCTCCGGTTGGAAACAATATTAGTTGGCAAGCTATTAATGACTTTGGTGGACTGACAGAAAAAGCCAAAGCATCAATTTAATAAGTCGAGCGACTCAAATCAGGAAAGATTGTGAAGTATGGAAAATAATAATATTAAAAATCGTCAGGGAAAAGACAGTATCAGAATAAAAGGGACTAAAACAAAAAAAGGTATGCTGCAACGTAACTCAGCCGCCCGCTTTTTTTTATTAAAACCCTTATCATTTTTCATATTGTTATCTTTACCCGGATTGACTTTCTCCGCTGAAACTTTTAACCCTGAGATGCTTAAGTCCATCGGTGACGGTGGCGATTTACAAGGTGTTAATCTGGATTATTTCGCCGAAAAGGGCGGGCAAATGCCCGGCACCTATCAGGTTGATGTTTATCTGAACAACCAGCAGGTTGACTCACGCAATGTCGAATTTGTCAGCCTGCCGGATGCGCCGGGTAAACTTTACGGGGCGATCACGCCCGCGGAGATGGCGGATTACGGCGTTAAACTGGATGTTTTCCCGGATCTGAAAGCCGTTGCACCTGACGCAAAGCTGACCAGGCCACTGAGCGCCTATGTGCCGCAGGCCACTGAAAACCTGGATTTAAACCGTAAGCGTTACGACATCACTGTACCGCAAATCGGGGTCAACGTCCGTCCGCGTAACTCGGTTGATCCGAAGCGCTGGGATAACGGTATTCCCGCGTTCATGCTGAACTACAGCTATTCCGGTTCAACAACGCAACGCGATAACAGCGGTCAGTCGCAAAGTAACTTCGTTAACCTGCGCAGCGGGGCAAACCTCGGCGCGTGGCGCCTGCGTAACTATTCGACCTACAGTGATCAATTTACTGAAGGTTCGCACGGCGGTGAAGACACCAGTACCCGTAAGTTTGAGTCGATTAATACTTATGTGCAGCGTGACGTGCGTTTCCTGCAGGGTGGGCAACTGACACTGGGTGAGTATTCCACGCCTGCCGATGTCTTTGACAGTATTCAGTTTACCGGTGCGCAACTGGCCTCTGACGACCAGATGTTGCCTGATTCCATGAACCAGTTTGCGCCTACGGTGCGCGGCATTGCTAAATCTAATGCGCAGGTGACCATTAAGCAGAATGGTTATGTGATCTACCAGACTAACGTGTCACCCGGCCCGTTTGCGATTACGGATTTATACCCGTCGGGCAACGGCGGTGATATGGAAGTGACTGTCACCGAGTCCGATGGATCCGCCACTAAATTCAACATTGCCACCAGTTCCGTGCCGATTTTACAGCGCGAAGGCCGTTTCAAATACAACATGGCGCTGGGGAAATACCGTACCGGGAATGATGACACCGAGACACCGAACTTTATTCAGTTGTCCAATATTTACGGTCTGACCGCACGTACCACCGTTTACGGCGGCGTGCAGTATGCCGAAAACTACCGTGCCGCTAATGTCGGCGTGGGTTTTGACTTAGGTTCAGCGGGTGCGGTGTCATTTGATGCCACGCAGGCCACCAGTGAGTTTGAGGATTCAACCGATACTCAAAAAGGCCAGTCCTACCGGGCGATGTACGCCAAAAACTTCGAGGCAACCGACACTAACCTGCAAATCGCCGGTTACCGTTACTCCACCGAAGGTTACTACGCTTTCAGTGACGTACAGGATTACCAGCAAGAAACTGACAGTGATTTCGATAACTACAACCGCTCGCACAATCAGCGCAGCAAAATGCAGGTGTCCGTCAGTCAGTCGATTGGTGATTACGGTTCGATTTATATCAGCGGCAGCCAGCAGGATTATTGGGGCGGTGACGGTAAAGAACAGCTACTACAGTTGGGCTACAACACCAGCATTTACGGCATCTCTTACGGCTTTAACTACAACTACTCGAAAAATCCGGGTATGACTGAAGCGGATCAAGTATTTGCTTTCAATATGTCAGTGCCGCTCGACAGATTCATCGGGTCCTCAGGGGCATCGGCAACCTACAACATGAGCAGCAAAAAACACGGTTCGACCGTTCAGCAGGCCGGCGTCAGCGGGACGTTATTGCAAGGTGACAACCTCAGTTATTCCGTCCAGCAGGGCTACGAAAATCAGGGCAACGGCGCGTCCGGTAATGCCAGCATGGATTACAAAGGCGGCTCCGGCGAAGGTAACCTCGGTTACAGCTATGACCAGGATACCCGTCAGTGGAGCTACGGCTTGCAGGGCGGCGTGCTGATCCATGAAAACGGCATCACGCTGTCACAACCGCTGGGCGATACCGTGACGCTGGTGAAAGCGCCGGGGGCTGATGACGTCAACGTCGAAAACAACAGCGGCGTGCACACCGACTGGCGCGGCTATGCCGTGGTGCCGTACGCCCAGCCATACCGCAAAAACAGCGTGACGCTGGAAACCGAGAGCTTCGGCGACGATGTGGATATGGACATGAGCAGCCAGACGGTCATTCCAACCCGCGGTGCCGTAGTGCGTGCAGAATTCAAAACCCGCGTGGGCCAGCGTGCTTTAGTGCAATTGCTGTTTATGGGTAAACCGGTGCCGTTTGGTGCCACCGTCAGCCTGCTGGATAACGACAGCACCGTCACCGGCATAGTCAGTGACAACGGCGAAGTTTACCTGACCGGTCTGCCGGAAAGCGGCAGCATCATGGCGAAATGGGGCAACGGTAGCAATGAACAGTGCAAAGGCACTTACTCGCTGACCAGCAGCAATGCCAGTGACCCGTCTGCGCTGATTAAACAAATTACGGCGCAATGCCACTGAGGCATGAGGAAGTAACATGAAGAATTTATATGCTATTTTAAAAAAAACCGGCTTCGGCAAGATGGGAATACGGTCAATACTGGCAGTACTTTTGTTGATCTGTGGTGTGCATAACGCCATGGCGCTGGGTGTTTGTGACTATCCCTCCACATTTGGGAAAGTAACGGTAGATCGTCAAATTACAGCAATGCAAAGCCAGCCTGTAGGCAGCGTGCTCGCAACTAACACCTATAAACAGCTGAATCTACTGGCCAATAGCTGTACCGGTGATTACATGTTAAACAATATTCCAAATACTTCTGCCTTTCCAAATGGTGGTCTAGCAACTAACGGGATTTATAACAGTGGGGTCACGGGAGTAGGAATACGCGTTACTATAGATTATAAACAAGTTTATCCTGTATATATTGTCCAAACCCACACAGGGGATGGCACTACCCCTATTTATCTCTCCAACGTAAAAGTTGAGTTCGTTAAAACGGGGGAGATCGTTCCCGGCAAGGTAACCTCGGGTAATCTGGCTTCAGTTGTGATGGTGGACAGTGCAGGCAACAAAGATGTCTTTAAAGTAAACATAGGAACAGTCGTCATTAAGCAGGCATCTTGCGAAATCACCGGCTCAAGCGCGATCCCTCTGCCAATGGGTGACGCCAAAAAGGAAGATTTTAGTGGCAAGAACTCAACACTCCCCCCGGTGGACATCAAAATCCCTCTGCAATGCTACGCAGACACGACGGTCAATATCAGCTTCGAGGCCCAATCTTCTCTGGGTAATGGCATTATTGATTTGACCAAAGGGGGTGCGGAAGGTGTAGGGATACAGCTAAAACTTAATAGTAAACTGGTTGAATTCGACAAAAAGACATTTGTCACCAAGACAACTCAGGAAGGCGCATTCGACATTCCGCTGACTGCGGCCTATATACAAACTGCTGATACAATCAAACCGGGCACCGCCAATGCGGTGGCGAACTTCACCGTAACCTACGAATAATATGCACTCATAACCGGCGGCTGATCCTTGAGAGATGCCGCCGCACTTCACTCTGGTACTGACCTTATCCTGCCTGACCTTCAGCATCACACTACCGCCTTCAAATAGCTGCCCCAGTAAAAACTGCAACGCCTCTCGGCAAGATTTCTGAACCGCCCACGATCTTGAATCTGAATTCGATTTTAAAAGCGCTCCAGGTCGCCCACCTGCAAAACCTGAGATCCGAAGAAGGGCGCACTTGCTGCGCCCTGGATTAACCCGCTATTCAGAGGTAGCCGCTCTTTTGTATGCAGGCCTTAAGGGCCTTTCAACAAATTCCATTGTAACTGGATTAAAGTAACCAACTTTTTGCGCGGCGCGGCCGGTGTAATGAGCCGGATCTCACCAGTGGTCAAGATCCCGTTCAGTAATATTGGCCGCCAGCACCGGATGTGCAAGCAGAACAGTTTTAAAAGATGGCTGTTTTTCAAAC
>NZ_JABAED010000005.1:0-14965 GCF_023701875.1 Rahnella sp. CG8 | reverse complement strand
GATCCCGTTCAGTAATATTGGCCGCCAGCACCGGATGTGCAAGCAGAACAGTTTTAAAAGATGGCTGTTTTTCAAACGCCTGCATGGCACAGTCATAAACCAGATGATGTGCAGTTTGTTTACCGGGTTATTGACCGTCAGACCGCAGGATTGCGTTTGTGTGGCATGGTGGTTGATCCGACAGGGGGGGTGCTGGTGGAAAGCCATAACAGCCTGCCCGAGCCTGACGTTAGCCACGGCTGCGATGTGCCGAATTCAGGGAGTTAGCAGGGAGAGGAAGAAAAAGGGAGTCTTTACAACGCCCGGAGATGTTTATGCTATTCGTCTGACGGGGGTTTCTTACCGGGCGTGCGCAACGGACGTTCAACAAATTGCATTGTGCGCTTATCGAAATACCGGCTTGGCCAGATAATCGAAGGCGGCACGCCGATAGCCTGGCTTATCAGCAATTCCCCCTTTGGCCAGGGGCGGGTAAGCGCATTGGCTAATGTGGTTGAACATAAACCCGCAGCGCGTGAAACCGCAGACAAGGTGGTGCCTTTTTTGCGCAGTGCAGCAATGATGTCAGCGGGGTGCCAGTCCTGATTAATCAGGATTTCTCCCTCATGCTGCTGGATGTACGACGTAGGAAACGGCAGGAAAGTCGGACTATGGGGCAGTTTCATAGGTATTCTCCGATGTGATAGTTAACCACCACCGGAGCTGCGAAACTCGTTTGGTGGTGGCTCAGACAAGGTTCGCAGTACCGGTCACATCGGAAGCCGGCCAGCCCGGAGGCTGCCTTGCCTGAGTCACCATAGGATGTACAAATTACAAGCATCTGTATCTGACAGGTGTACGGAGGCAAATACATAATTATTACATATGTATTTCCGATGTGGTATTCAGGCTGCGAAACCTAGCCGCGTATTTTTGACGCGACGAGGCAAATATAACGTAAGGAAGGTTTATAAACCAACTGGATAACGACATAGATGGGAGATGCTTTCCAGAGAAACAGATCTGTTGAAGAGTATTACAGCAGGCTTTTTTATCCGTGAGGACGAAGATAATAAAAGGGCAGGCGCATTGCCGAAAAACCTGTAATACGCCTGCTTAAACACTTTCAATTAGCGTGCCGGACAATCAGCGGGTCGGATGATTGACTTCCACCGGACGCAAATCAAACAGCAAGACTTCTGCCTGGTCGCCGTCCGTGAAGGTGAGTTTATCTTCCTGACGGATACGTGCACCGTCACCGGTTCTGAATTCAATGCCGTTCACTTTGATGCTGCCGCGTGCCACGTGGACATAGGCATAACGGTCAGGGTCAAGGTCGAACGTGGCCTGTTCCGCACCGTCGAAGAAACCCGCGTAAATCTTCATGTCCTGACGCACGCTCAGTGAGCCGTTGTCACCTGTTGGCGAGATAATCAGGCGGAACTGGCCGCGTTTTTCCGCTTCAGGCACAGAGACCTGCTGGTAACCCGGTTTGGTCCCATTTTCAGATGGCACGATCCAGATTTGCAGGAAATGCACCTTTTCGTCACCGGAGTGGTTGAACTCACTGTGCGTCACACCGGAACCGGCGCTCATCAGCTGCACGTCGCCGGGGACAATCACAGAACCGGTGCCCATTGAATCTTTATGCTCCAGCGCGCCTTCCAGCACATAAGAGATAATTTCCATATTGCTGTGCGGGTGCGCCCCAAAGCCGCGCCCCGGTGCAACCTGATCATCGTTGATGACCAGCAGGTCTGAGAAGCCGACCTGTTTTGGATCCCAGTAACTGGCGAAGGAGAAGGTGTGACGTGAATGCAACCAGCCGTGGTCACCCAATCCGCGTTGTTCAGAGAGACGTTGTTCAATCATGATGTGCTCCTCAGTTTGTCAGGGGGGAAGCGCGTTTGCCCTTCCGATGAACAGAGAATACACGTAAACTAATTTGCTCAACAATACGGTTGTTTGACTATCACTGTCACGTTTTGGTTGACAATAAATGGCGTGAGAATAAAGGGTGCGGATAAGATGCAGACAGAAGATCTTCGTATTTTTATTGCCGTGGTAAAAGCGGGGAGTTTTACCACGGCGGCTGAACAACTGATGCTTTCAAAACAATATGTCAGTCGCCGCATGGCGTCGCTGGAGGCTGGCTTACATGCGCGGCTGCTCAATCGCAATACCCGCAAACTGTCGGTGACCGAGTCCGGCCAGTTGTTCGCGCAACATGCACAGCGCATCCTCGATGATATCGAAGAGGCCGAACGGGCGGTGTCGCCCAGGCGGCAGGTGCTTCAGGGAACGTACCGCATCAGCATTCCGATGTCGTTTGGTATCAGCCACCTTTCGCCGCTGATTGCCGAGTTTTTAGGTCAGCATCCGGCGATTCAGTTTCAGGTAGAACTGGTCGATCGCTATGTGGATCTGGTGGGTGAAGGTTTCGATATCGCGCTGCGCATTGGTAATCTGGCGGATTCCTCGCTGGTGGCGCGGCGGCTTGGCGAACTGAAGCGGGTGATCTGCTGCAGCCCGGAATATCTTCAGCGTAAGGGGACGCCGGAAACGCCGGAGGATTTGCTCAACCATCATTGCCTGCGTTACGGGCGCGAAGGACAGACCGGCTGGGAGCTGGAGCTGGAGCTGGAGGGCAAACGTCGTCTGTTTGATGTGCGCGGGCCAATTGTCAGCAATAACGGCGAAGTGCTGCGCGATGCGGCCGTCGCCGGACTCGGGCTGGTATTACTGCCGGAATTTATCGTCGGACCGGCGCTGCAATATGGCGCACTGGTTCGCGTTCTGGATGCATTTCATCCCGGCTCACTCAGCCTGCATGCCATTTATCCGCAGCACCGTCAGCGCAGCGAAGTCACCCGGGTATTTCTCGATTTTTTACAGGAAAGGCTAAAGGCACAACTGCTGGTATCGGCCTGAGATAAGCACCGCAGAGGTGAGCAGACCTGCGTCACACTTTTTGGGCGATCACACATAAATCCAGTGTTTTGTAGGATTCGCATCGTTTTTTCCTATAAAAACTGCCGTACTTTTATGTTACGCAAACGTTAACTGAAGGGGCGGAAAATGAATCATTCATCTGAGCAATATCTTGCAGCGCTGGGCGCAACACAACCATTAACTCCGGCGCAGGCTGACGAGCTGGAGACGCGCGGATACCTTGTTATTCATAATGTTATCGACAAAGACTGGCTGGAAGAGATGCGCACCGCGTTTGACATGCTGGTGGACAAAGAGGGCGATAATCTCGCCGTCGAACACCATCAGGAAGCCACCGCGACCCGTATCGCCAACATGATCAACAAAGGTACCGTGTGGGAAAAAGTGTGGTCGCATCCGCTGATCCTGTCCGTCTGTCATCATATTTTTGGTGGCGCGTTTAAGGTTTCGAGCCTCAACGGACGCGAAGCGCTGCACCGGGGCGGCCATCAGCCGCTGCATGCTGACTGGAAAAAGCCGCGTCCGGATTTTCCGAAAGTCCATCTGGTCAATGCCATCGTGGCGATTGACGATTTGAGTGCCGCCAACGGCGCACCGCGCATTATTCCCGGCACCCATCACCGCCCGGAATTGCCGGAGGATGTGCTGGCGGATGTTGAATTACCGCATCCTGATGAAGTGGTGTTCGAAGCACCGGCGGGCAGCGTGATGATTTACAACGCTCACGCCTGGCACGGCGGCACCAATAACCGCATTGGCACCCGTCGCCGCGTGCTGCACAGTTTGTATATCGACCGTGCGGATGCGCAGCAGCAGGATCAGCGTAAATGGCTGAAGCCGGAAACGGCAAGCCGCCTGACGCCTGCCCAGAAATGGTTGCTCGACGTGCTCTGAATTTCTGTTTTCCCCAGGCCTGGCCTGCCGGTCAGGCTTTTTCATGGCATTTTTACCGGCTTTTATAACGGACATCAGAGGGCGGTCACAGTGTGGCTGGCCGCATCACCGCGTATGTGTTACGTGTATGTTATGATGAAGAGAAAACCTCTGAGAGACTGCCATGCTGCAAGACGTGATAGAAACACTGTTCCGATCGGTGTCCGGCAGTGATGTGTTTGCTGTCAGGTTTCCTGATAATTCCCAGCCGCCGCCTGAACTGGCCTCCGTGGTCAGTTTTCCCCGTATTGAATTTGTCGTTGAAGGCGAAGTCCGCGATCGCAGCATTGCCGCAGGCAAAGGGCTGCTCAGGCAGGGTGATGCGCTGTATATTCCGGGGGGAAAATGGAATCTGATGGTGTGGGACAAGCCCGCGATTGTGCTGAGTGTTCTGTTCAGCAAAGAAAAACTGGGGTTCAGTTTACAGTTTTGGGATGGCGTGACATTTACCGGCACGGATAAACAAAGTGTTTCCCGCCTTGGCCCGCGTGTAGGCTCGTTTCTGTTGCAGGCGATGAATGAAATTGTCTCCAGTCCTGACGACCAGCAAACCGCGCGCTGCGTGGTGGCGGGGCTGTTAAGTCATTGTCAGGAACAGCTCGCTAACAGGGCGCAGATCCTTACCCGCAGCGGGGCGCTGTTTGAGGTAATCAAAAAGTATATTGAAGAGAATGCCTCACTGCCGCTGACGCGCGAAAACGTGGCAAAGCGTTTCCATATCACGCCGAATTATCTGTCTCATTTGTTTCGTAAATCCGGAGATATCGGCTTCAGCGAGTATCTGAATCACGTCCGCCTGGAAAAGGCAAAACTGTTGCTTAAAGGTTATGAACTGAAAATCAAAGAAGTGGCGACCAGCAGCGGCTTCGTTGACAGCAACTATTTCTGCCGGGTTTTCCGCAAAAGCACCGCCCGTTCGCCTTCTGAATATCGCAGTCAGTGGCTGAGTCAGTTGTCAGAGCGAAAGTCGTAAACAGCCTGTAGCCAGAAAGTAAAACATTCCGCACCGCAATGGGGCGGGGTGTTTGTTTCTGGTGCAAAAAAACCGCATCTTCCGTTCACTTTTTACCCCCCGGCACATCCCATCCGCCGTAATCCGTGGTTTTCACCCGCACAGAGAAGTTGGCATCCTGCTTGCTAGGTTGTACATACAAGTTAGTACATGTCAGGTCTGCAAAATAATCACACGCAGGCGCCTTATGAAAAACACTCCGTAATGTGGCTGGAAACGTAATGATTTCATTTGAGAGCATAAGCAAATTTTACGCAGATGGGACGGTGGCTGTAGACAGGCTGTCGTTCAGTGCGCCGACGGGACAAATTACTATGCTGGTCGGGCCTTCGGGCTGCGGAAAAACCACTTCACTGCGCATGATCAACCGGTTAACCGAGCCGTCTTCAGGCAACATTTTGCTGAACGGACAGCCGACCGCCGGGATGGATCTGGTTAAACTGCGCCGCAAAATAGGTTATGTGATCCAGAACGCCGGGCTGTTTCCGCACAAAACCGTGCAGGACAACATTGCGGTCACGGCACTGCTCAACGGTGCGACACGCACGGCAGCGCGTAAAAAAGCCCTCGAATTACTTGAAATGGTCGGGCTTTCGCTGACGATGGCGGAGCGCTATCCGTGGCAGTTGTCCGGTGGTCAGCAACAAAGGGTCGGCGTGGCGCGTGCGCTGGCATCGGACCCGGAATTCATGCTGATGGACGAACCTTTCAGCGCCGTCGATCCGGTGGTGCGCGAACAGTTACAGGATGAGTTTTTAAGATTACAACGTGAAATCGGCAAGACCATTATTATGGTCACGCACGATATTGATGAGGCGATGAAATTAGGCGATCAGGTTGCGGTTTTCCGCCCCGGTGGTCGTCTGGCGCAAATCGCCTCACCGGTGAAATTACTTAATGAACCCGGGGATGCGTTTGTCGCTGACTTTATTGGCCGTGACCGCGGATACCGCAAACTTTCGTTCGATATGATCCCTGATAATATCAGCCTGACGAAAGAACCTGTGATCGCGCCGGGTATTTCCGTCAGCGAAGCCCGATCCCTTGCCGGAGAAAGTGCCTGGTTACTGGTGGTTGAAAATGAATGTCCGCTCGGCTGGTATGATGTGACACAAAATAAAACCACCGTGGACCCGGAAGATATTAATCTCGGCAGCACCTTTGCGCCGAAAAATGGCACGCTGCGTCAGTTAATGGATTCGGTATTAAGTTCTCCCTGTCAGCGCGGTATCGTGGTTGATGAACAGCAGCGCTTTATGGGTACGGCAAATATCGAACAGGTGTTTTCACTTTCTCATTCCCGTGCTGTGAGGTAATACCATGCGTTTTGACTGGTTATTTCAGCAGCGGGAAAATATATTAACGCTGCTCGGCTGGCATGTTTACCTGTCTGTTATTCCGGTATTAATCGGGCTGGCACTGGCTATTCCGGTCGGGGGTGTTTTGCACCGCTGTGGGAAATTTAAAGACGGCATTCTCAATATATTAGGACTGCTCTATACCATTCCTTCCCTGGCGTTATTTGTTTTATTACCCGGTCTGCTGGGCACGAAAATTCTGGATACCGTGAATGTCGTGGTGGCTCTGACACTTTATGCGTTTGCGCTGCTGATCCGTACCGTGTGCGACGGGCTGGATTCTGTTCCACATGAAACCCATCAGGCCGCTGTCGCCATGGGCTACCGGCCATTACAGCGTTTCCTGAGCGTGGAATTACCGCTGGCTGTGCCGGTAATCGCCGCAGGTATGCGGGTAGTGGTGGTATCGAACGTCAGTATTGTGTCGATTTCAGCACTGGTCGGCATGCCGCAGTTGGGGGCGTTATTTACCCAGGGTTTCCAGCTACATTTCCTGACGCCGATTATTGCCGGTATTTTCCTGTGCATTGTGCTGGCGCTGCTGCTGGATAATCTGGTGCTGCGCACCGGCAATAAAATGACCACCTGGCAACCGAAAAGGAATGCGAAATGATTAACTGGTTGCTGGACTCCGGTCACTGGCTCAACGATGACGGCTTGCTGGTGCTGATATTTCAGCATCTGATTTACAGCATTGAAGCGTTGTTTATTGCGGTGATTATCGCTTTCCCGATTGGCTGTTATGTCGGTCATACCGGCAAAGGTGCGATGTTATTAATCGGCAGCGCCAATGCCATGCGTGCGCTGCCTTCATTCGGGTTGATCATTTTACTGGTAATTCTGTTCGGGCCGGTATTTGAATCAGACCTGGCTTTTATTGTGCCTTGTCTGATTGTGCTGATCATTCTGGCATTACCGCCCATCATGATGGGGGTATATTCCGGCATCAGGGCGATTAATCCGGCGATTATTGACGCCGCAACCGGCATGGGATATTCACCGCTGAAATTACTGCTGACGGTGGAAATACCCTGTGCAATGGCGCTGATATTATCCGGCATCCGCAGCTCTGCGCTGCAAATTGTATCTACGGCTACGATTGCTGCGTATGTTTCGCTTGGGGGGTTAGGGCGGCTGATTATTGATGGCCGTGCGCAGAACGATTATCCGCAAATGGTTGCGGGTGCTTTTATGGTGGGAATATTAGCGTTACTGGTTGATGTGTTTTTCTCTTTTTTAATTCGTTTCATTGTTTCACCAGGATTACGGCAGCGTGAACGCCGCCGTAAAAAAACAATTCCTTTATCGAATAACTGAATTATCTACTCACTCATTCCGGAGCCTGACAAAAATGAAATTGAAAAATCTGCTCGCCGTTGCCCTGTTTTCTGCTGCCGTCGTGCACGCCCCTGCCGCTTTCTCCGCTGAGACGGGTGGCACCATTATTATCGGTTCGGCGGACTTCCCGGAAAGCCAGCTGATTGCCACTATTTATCAGCAGGCGCTGGCGGCGAAAAACGTCAAGGTGGAAACCAAACTTAATATCGGCAGCCGTGAGGTGTATATGCCTGCGCTGCTTGACGGCTCAATCAACCTGATCCCGGAATACAGCGGTGCCACGCTGAGTTATCTCGACGAAAAAACCCAGGCGCATTCTGCTGAAGATGTGGCGGCGGCGCTGGCGAAAGCGCTGCCTGAGAAAATCAAAATGCTGGATATTTCTGCGGCGCAGGACAGCGATGTGCTGGCAGTGACTGAAAAAACTGCCAAAAAATACAATTTGAAAGATATCAGTGACCTGGCGCCGGTGGCGAAAACGCTGGTACTGGGTGGTCCGGCTGAATGGAAAACCCGTCGTGAAGGTGTGAAAGGGCTGAACGAAGTCTACGGCCTGACCTTTAAGAACTTCAAAGTGCTCGACGTCGCGGGTCCGCTGACGCTGTCAGCACTGACCAACAATCAGATTCAGGTCGCGGATATGACCTCAACCGATCCGGCGATGAAAACGAAGAATCTGGTGGCACTGGAAGATTCCAAACACTTATTCCCGGCGCAAAACATTGTGCCGCTGATTGCAAAAGACAAAGCCAGCGAGGTGGTTGAAACCACGCTGAACAATGTGTCCAGGCAACTGACCACCAGCGATTTGATCGTGATGAACGGCAAACTGGCGAATTTCGAAAGCGTGGATGCTGTGGCAAAAGAGTGGCTGACCGGGCACGGGCTGAATAAATGATGACGCGCACTGTCATCTTAGGCACGGCGGAAACCTCCGTCCGTGACATCGCCGATATCGCTTACGGGGCGCAGGTGCTGCCGGACCCGTCAGCATCAGACGCCATGCTGATCGTGCACGAGAAAATCAGGCAGGCGATTGATAACAATAAAGTGATTTACGGCCTGACTACCGGCGTGGGCGACCTGGTCACTCAGCGCCTGTCGCCGGAGCAAATTTCCGACGTGCAACTCAATATGCTGAAAAGCCATGCCTGCGGTACAGGGCCGGTTCTGGCGCAGCATGAAGTGCGGGCGATGATGGCGGTGATGATGAAATCCCTGTTGCAGGGATTCAGCGGCGTCAGCCCGGCGCTGGTGCAGACGATGGCCGATATGCTCAATAAGGGGGTGACGCCGTGGTCACCCGCCAAAGGGTCGGTCGGCTATCTGATTGCCACCGCACATATCGGGCTGTCAGTGTTCGGCTATGGAAAATCGTTCTATCAGGGCGAACTGTTACCGGCACGGGAAGCCCTGGAACGGGCGGGGATTGCCGTGCGCATTCCCGGCCCGCGCGAAGGCCATGCACTGGTCAGCGGCACCTATGAAATCACTGCGCTGGGGTGTCTGGCGGCGGAAACTTTCCGCGAATTGCTGCCGGTGGCGGATGCCGCGGGTGGCATGAGCCTGGAAGTGCTGAAGGGGAACATCCGCGGGTATGACGCCCGCCTTCATGCGCTGCGCCCGCACGACGGTCAGCAGGAAACCGCGCGGATTTTGCGCAGTTTACTGCGTGACAGTGAGATCCTCGATAAATACCGTGATTTTCGCGTGCAGGACGCGCTGAGCCTGCGCTGTATTCCGCAAATGCACGGCGCGGCGCGGGATGTGCTGAGTTATTGCCTGAAAACGCTGACCACGGAAGTGAATTCTGTCACGGATAATCCGGTGTTTATGGTCGAAGACGGCGAGCTGAATGTACTGCCGGGGGGCAACGGGCACGGTGCGCCGGTGGCGCTGTGTCTGGATGCGCTGGCGATTGCCATTGCGCAACTCAGCACCGGTTCGCAGGCCCGTTCTGACCGCCTGACGAACAGCCATCTCAGCGGATTGCCGGCTTTTCTGGTGGCCAATGGCGGGGCGCATTCAGGGATGATGATCCCGCCGTATGCAGCGGCCGCGCTGGCAGGGGAAAACCGTGCGCTGGCAGCACCGGCCAGTGTGCATACCGTGTCCACCTGTGCCGGACAGGAAGATCACATTTCCATGGGCGTGACGGCGGCACGCAATGCTATTGATGCCGTTGAAAATGCCATTGATATCGTGGCGATAGAAATCCTGTGTGCCACGCAGGCGGTGGAATTCCACCGGCCACTGCGCGCCTCGGCGGGCACGGAAACCGTGCTGTCTCTGGTGCGTGAGCAGGTGGCCTTCCGGCAGAGTGACGAGGAAATGTATCCGGATATGCTGGCCATCCGCCAGCTCATCAAACAGGGCGATATCTTGCGCGCGCTGACACCTTTGATTTTCGCAGACACCGTTGAGGGAGAAACCGCATGAGTGTATCAGCGACATCCCGGCCGCTGGAAGGGATCAAAGTGCTCGACCTTTCCCGCGTGCTGGCCGGACCTTACTGCGCTTCGCTGCTCAATGATTTGGGTGCGGAAGTGATCAAAATTGAAATGCCGGGTAAAGGTGACGATTCCCGTGATTTCACCCCGCATGTTAATGGCGAAAGCACCTATTTCATGCTGCTTAATCACGGCAAAAAAAGCCTGACGCTGAACCTCAAATCACCGCAAGGCCGGGCCGTGCTGGAGCAACTGATCGAAAGTGCGGATGTGCTGGTGGAAAATTTCCGGCCCGGTGTGACCACCCGCCTGGGCATTGATTATGACGCCGTAAAGAAGATCAATCCGAAGCTGGTGTATGCGAGTATTTCCGGTTTTGGGCAGCAGGGACCGCTGGCGCATAAAGCCGCTTACGATCATGTGATCCAGGCGATGGGCGGCATTATGCAGGTCACCGGCTGGGCGAACGGTGAACCGACGCGGGTGGGGGATGCGATTGGTGATGTGGTGTCGGGTCTGTACTGTTCGTGGGGCATTCTGGCGGCATTGCTGCAACGGGGCATTACCGGCCTCGGGCAACATGTGGATGTCGCGATGCTTGATGCGATGGTGTCGATGCAAATGGTCTCGCTGACACAACTGCTGGGCGGTATGCCGCTGGCCGGGCGACTGGGCAATGCACATCCGATCAGCGCCCCCATGGACAGCTACCGTGCGGCAGACGGTTATCTGGTGATTGCCGTCGCCAATGACAGCCTGTTCCTCCGTCTGGCACAGGCCATTGGCAAACCGGAAATCGTACAGGATGCGCGCTTTGCGACGGATCCGCAGCGCCTGAAACATCAGTATGAGTTACGGGTGCTGATTGAAGAGTGGTTGCACGACAAAACGGTGGCCGGGGCGCTCGCCCTGCTCGATGCCGGTGGTATTCCCGCCGCACCGGTCTGGGGGCTGGATGAACTGCTGCAAAGCCCGCACGCCGCCGAACGCGGATTACTGCATCAGGTGATGCATCCGGTCGCCGGTGAAATCAGTATCTTACCGCAGCCCGTGAAGCTGAGCGGCATGAACCAGCTACCCGATTTAATGCCGCCACAGCTTGGCGAGCACACCCGCGCCATTCTCAGTGCACAACTGGGGCTGTCTTCGCAGGAGATGGACACACTTGCGCAACAGGGCGTCATTTAACCGGAGGCAGATAATATGGAACCAACGCAGGTTGCAGTCATTGGCGCGGGCACGATGGGCGCGCGGATCGCTGCGGTATTTGCCGCCAGCGGCTTTAAGGTGGCGCTTTATTCACGCACTGAAAACTCGCTGCACAATGCGGCCAAAGTGATCGACAGTATCGACGCCGGGCTGACGGCGTCGGTCACGTTTACGACGTCCATGGCGGAATGTCTGAAAGGCGCGAAGATTGTTTCGGAGAATATCGCTGAGGTGCTGGCGCTTAAGCAGCAGATTTTCCAGGAGATCGAAAAACATGTCAGCGACGACTGTCTGCTGACCACCAACACCTCCAGCGTCCCGGTCGGGCAGATTGCCAGCGTACTGGCGGTGCCGTCGCGCTTTATCGGCCTGCACTGGTTTAATCCGGCGGATGTGATGCCGATGGTGGAAATTGTCTGCGGACCGCAAACCCATGAAAATACGCGTCAGCAGGCCGATGCGCTTTGTCAGCAACTGGGTAAACAGACGGTGACCATTCATAAAGAAGCGCCGGGTTTTATCGTCAACCGGTTGCAATACGCCATGCTGCGTGAGGCGTTGCATCTGGTCACAGCCGGAATTGCCAGCATCGAAGACGTGGACTTCGCTGTACAAAGTACGCTCGCCCCGCGCTGGTCGGCGATGGGGCCGCTGAAGCTGATGGATTTTGCCGGACTGGACACGGTGAAAAATGTCGCCGCGATATTACTGCCAGCCTTATCGCGCGACGAGGAGCTGCCGCCGTGGTTGCTGGCGCAAATTGAGCAGGGCAATCTGGGCACCAAAACCGGCGCCGGGTTTTATCCGTGGACGGCGCAGGCTATTGAAGAAGGTCTCGCGCACCGAAACGCCACAATCCTTGCCATCAGCGGGATGCAAAAACCATGAGCGAACTTATCCGCTGTGAACGTCATCAGGGCGTGGCGCATATCATTCTTAACCGGCCGGAAAAACTTAACGCGCTGAGTTCAGAAATGCTGACGCAATTGCTGGAGAAAATGCGCGAACTGGACGGTGATAAACAGATCCGCGCCATCGTGATTTCCGGCTCCGCGCGTGCGTTTGCTGCGGGTGCCGATACCGGCACGCTGGCCACCGCCTCAGCGATAGCCCTTTACACCAGCGGTTTCAGTGAAAAGTGGGATCAGATTGCCGCCATTGAAACGCCGGTTGTCGCGGCGTTATCCGGTTATGCACTGGGCGGCGGGCTGGAACTGGCGTTGCTGTGCGATATCGTGATTGCTGATGACACGGCCATTATCGGGCTGCCGGAAACGCACATCGGGATTATCCCCGGCGCGGGTGGCACGCAGCGGCTGGTTAAATCGGTGGGGAAATCACTGGCGATGGAAATCATCCTCGCCGGGCGAAAAATCACCGCCACAGAAGCGCTGGCCGCCGGACTGATCAGTCGTGTCACCACGCCGGAAACGTTAACGGAACAGGCGTTAAAGATTGCGCAGAATATTTCCCGTGCCGCACCGCTCGCCGTTAAGATGGCCAAAAAAGCCGTGCTGGCGAGTTTCGATATGGGCTTAACGGCGGGCATCAGTTATGAACGTTCGTTGTCGGCCCTGATTGCGGCCAGTGACGACCGCAGCGAAGGCATGCGTGCACTGGCGGCGAAAGAACAGGCGGCGTTTACCGGCAAATAACGTCCGGTAAAATACGCCAGCCGCCGTGCTCCGTGCGACATACAAGGCAGGAATGATGTCATCAAACAGAACGCTATCAGAAGTCATTGCGGATGCCGGAGACGAGCCTTCTCCGCTGTATAAGCAGGTGAAACAGGGGATCATTAATCAGATCCTGCACGGACACTGGCAACCGCATCAGCGCGTGCCGTCAGAAAGTGAACTGGTCGCCGAGCTGGGGTTCAGCCGGATGACCATAAACCGGGCACTGCGCGAGTTAACCACGGAGGGCTATCTGCTGCGTTTGCAGGGCGTCGGCACCTTTGTCAATGAAATGAAAGCGTTCACGCCGATGCTGGAAGTGAATAACATTTCTGACGAAATTAAGAGCCGCGGGCACTTTCATACCTCCCGCGTGTTGCAACTGGGTAAGCAAAGTGCCGGTGACAGCATGGCGATGAAATTTATGCTGCTGCCCGGCGTGGTGTTGTTTCATTCGGTGATTGTGCATTACGAAAATGACATTCCGGTGCAACTGGAAGACCGGCTGGTGAATCCGGACATCGCCCCCTTGTATTTACACCAGGATTTCACTAAAACCACGCCTTTCGCCTATCTGACCCAACTGGCACCGCTGACGGCGGGCGAACATACCATTGAAGCGGTGATGGCCAGTCACGACGAACAGCGCCTGCTGAATATTCATCAGACCGAGCCGTGCCTGCAAACCCTGCGCCGCACCTGGCATCATGAAAAAGTGGTGACCTGCGCCCGGCTGTTGTATCCGGGCGGACGCTACAAAATGTTCGGCAGCTTTAAGAAATAAACTGAACAGGATCAGGCAAGGATTCAGGAGGACTGTGGCTTGTGACTTCGGCGGTAAATTCTATAGTTAACGGGTCATTAACGACTCAGGAGTTTACTGATGAAAACTGTTGGATTTGCTGCTTACGATCCTAAAAAACCGCTGGCGCCGTTTACGTTTGAACGCCGCGGCCTGCGTGATAACGATGTCGCAATGGAAATTCTGTATTGCGGCGTTTGCCATTCCGATTTACATACCGCAAGAAATGACTGGGGCTGGAGCTATTATCCGATTGTTCCCGGCCATGAAATCGTCGGACGTGTCACCAGCATTGGTAAAGGCGTCACTCGCTACAAACCAGGCGATCATGTTGCCGTCGGTTGCATGGTAGACAGTTGTCAGGAATGCGATCAGTGTAAAAAAGGTGAAGAACAGTTGTGCCGCGAAGGTAACACCGGGACTTACGCCGGTTATGATCGTTTCACCAAAGAGCCGACGCAGGGCGGATACTCCAAGCATTTAGTGGTGCGCGAGGAGTTTTGTCTGCGTATGCCGGAAGGGTTAGATCTCTCCAAAGCCGCGCCGCTGCTGTGCGCCGGTATCACCACCTGGTCGCCGCTGAAAACCTGGAACGTCGGGCCGGGCAGCCGTGTGGGCGTGATTGGTCTGGGCGGTCTGGGCCATATGGCGGTCAAACTGGCGGTCGGTCTGGGTGCAGATGTTACGGTGGTGAGCCGTTCAAATGCCAAAGAAGCCGATGCGCTGGAATTAGGTGCAAGCCGTCTGCTGGTCAGCGCCGACAGCGACGCGATGGCGCAGGCACACGATCATTTTGATTTAATCATCGATACCGTGCCGGTCAAACATGACGTCACGCCGTACCTGCCGTTGCTGGATGTGGACGGTACGCTGGTGCTGGTCGGGCAGGTCGGGCCGATGGAAGAATTCAACACCGTACCGCTGTTGTTAGGCCGTCGTCGCGTGGCCGGTTCGCCAATCGGCGGCATCCGTGAAACGCAGGAAATGCTCGATTTCTGTGCTGAGAAAAACATTCTGCCGGATTGTGAAATGATCCGCATGGATGAAATTAACGAAGCGTTTGAGCGTATGGAAAAAGCCGATGTGCGCTATCGTTTTGTGATTGATATGGCTTCCCTGACCGCGCCTGCGGCGGTGTAATCTGTCGCAGCAATGAAGACAAAAATGGCTCCTGCGGGATAATGCCGATCGTTTAAGGATCAGTTGACCGATCCGGTGGCTCGTGTAAAAAGGGTTCATGCTCATCATGGACCCTT
>NZ_JABAED010000059.1:0-7147 GCF_023701875.1 Rahnella sp. CG8 | reverse complement strand
GCGCGTGCAGAACCGCCGTAGGTTTTAGCCAGAACGGTAGTGATTGCTGCAGTCAGGGTAGTTTTACCGTGGTCAACGTGGCCGATAGTACCAACGTTAACGTGCGGTTTGTTACGTTCAAATTTTTCTTTAGACACGGCTATATTCCTTACTCTTGTGCTCTCCCTTCAAAGAGAGAGCACGGGATCATTGTGTTTAAACCAGTGGCTTATTTGCCACGAGCTTCAATAACGGCCAGGGCCACGTTATTCGGCGCATCATCGTACTTCAGGAATTCCATGGAGTAAGATGCACGGCCTTTGGTCAGTGAACGCAGCTGAGTTGCATAACCGAACATTTCGGAAAGCGGAACTTCAGCATGAATCACAACGCCAGTAGCGTTAGATTCTTGGCCTTTCAGCATACCACGACGGCGGCTAAGGTCACCGATGACGTCACCAGTGTTCTCTTCCGGAGTCTCTACTTCAACCTTCATGATCGGCTCAAGCAGGACTGGTTTCGCTTTCTTAAAGCCATCTTTAAAGGCAATAGAAGCGGCCAGTTTAAACGCCAGCTCGGAGGAGTCAACGTCATGGTAAGAACCGAAGTGCAGACGCACGCCCAGATCGACTACCGGGTAACCGGCCAGTGGACCAGACTTCAGCTGTTCCTGGATGCCTTTGTCAATCGCGCCGATGAATTCACCAGGAATTACACCACCTTTGATTTCGTTGACAAACTCATACCCTTTCGGATTTGTGCCAGGTTCTAATGGGTACATGTCGATCACAACGTGACCATACTGACCGCGACCACCAGACTGCTTAGCGTGTTTACCTTCAACATCGGTAACTTTAGCGCGGATAGCTTCACGGTATGCAACCTGCGGCTTACCGACGTTAGCTTCAACGTTAAATTCACGACGCATACGGTCAACCAGGATATCCAGGTGAAGTTCACCCATACCTGCGATGATTGTCTGGCCAGACTCTTCATCAGTCCAAACGCGGAATGATGGGTCTTCTTTTGCCAGACGGCCCAGAGCCAGACCCATTTTTTCCTGGTCAGCTTTGGTTTTTGGTTCTACCGCAACGGAGATTACCGGCTCAGGGAATTCCATGCGTTCCAGGATAATCACGTTATCCGGATCACACAGGGTATCACCTGTAGTCACGTCTTTCAGACCGATCGCAGCAGCGATATCGCCCGCACGAACTTCTTTGATTTCTTCACGCTTGTTAGCGTGCATCTGAACGATACGACCCAGACGTTCACGCTGAGATTTCACTGGGTTAAATACAGTGTCACCTGAATTGACGAGACCGGAATAAACACGGAAGAACGTCAAGTTACCCACGAATGGGTCAGTAGCGATTTTGAACGCCAGAGCAGAGAACGGCTCTGAATCGTCAGAATGGCGAACTGCCGGAGTGTCTTTACCGTCGTCCAACAGGCCGTTGATAGCTTCAACGTCAGTTGGTGCTGGCAGATACTCAACAACAGCATCCAGCATTGCCTGTACGCCTTTGTTTTTAAACGCAGAACCACAGGTAACCAGGATGATTTCGTTGTTCAGAACGCGCTTACGCAGAGAAGTTTTGATCTCTTCTTCAGTCAGCTCTTCGCCACCAAAGAATTTCTCCATCAGCTCATCAGAGCCTTCAGCAGCGGCTTCAACCAGTTTCTGACGCCATTCTTCAGCCAGTTCTTGCATGTTGGCAGGGATTTCTTCGTATTCGAAGGTAACGCCCTGATCAGCTTCGTTCCAGTTGATAGCTTTCATCTTCACCAGGTCAACAACACCGGTGAATTTCTCTTCCGCGCCGATTGCCAGTTGCAGTGGCACCGGAGTTGCGCCCAGACGTTTTTCAATCTGGTCAACAACTTTCAGGAAGTTAGCACCCATACGGTCCATTTTGTTAACGAACGCGATACGAGGAACTTTATATTTGTTTGCCTGACGCCATACGGTCTCAGACTGTGGCTGAACACCGCCAACAGCACAGTAAACCATTACCGCGCCATCAAGAACACGCATGGAACGTTCTACTTCGATGGTGAAGTCAACGTGCCCTGGGGTGTCAATGATGTTGATGTGGTGTGGTTCGAACTGCTTAGCCATACCAGACCAGAAACAGGTGGTGGCAGCGGACGTGATGGTAATACCACGTTCCTGTTCCTGCTCCATCCAGTCCATGGTGGCTGCGCCATCATGAACTTCACCGATTTTGTGGTTTACACCGGTGTAGAACAGAACACGTTCGGTAGTGGTTGTCTTACCGGCGTCGATGTGAGCACTGATACCAATGTTACGGTAGCGCTCAATGGGTGTTTTACGAGCCATTTGATTCCTCTATAACTAGGACGTTCAAGTTCAGTTAACCCAAGCGGGTTGGCTTCTTGAAGCGCCCGCTTGGTTAGCATAACTACTGCTAAGTGATTACCAGCGGTAGTGGGCGAACGCCTTGTTGGCTTCAGCCATACGGTGAACGTCTTCACGTTTCTTAACTGCAGTACCTTTGTTCTCTGCAGCATCAGAAAGTTCGTTCGCCAGGCGGAGAGCCATGGATTTATCACCGCGTTTACGAGCAGCTTCAACGATCCAACGCATTGCCAGAGCATTACGACGAACCGGACGGACTTCAACTGGAACCTGATAAGTAGAACCACCTACGCGGCGGGACTTAACTTCGACAGTCGGACGAACGTTGTCCAGTGCGACTTCGAAAGCTTCCAGGTGGCCTTTACCGCTACGTTGAGCCAGGGTCTCAAGAGCAGTGTAGACGATTGCTTCTGCAGTAGATTTTTTACCATCTACCATCAGAATGTTGACGAATTTTGCCAGCAGTTCGGATCCGAACTTAGGATCTGGCAGGATTTTACGTTGACCAATGACGCGACGACGTGGCATGGAAATACTCCGTTGTTAATTCAGGATTGTCCAAAACTCTAAGAGTTTATTTTGACAGTAAAGTGAAAATGTTTGGCCTTACTTAACGGAGAACCATTAAGACTTCGGCTTTTTAACGCCGTATTTAGAACGAGATTGCTTACGATCCTTAACGCCTGAACAGTCCAGTGCGCCACGGACGGTGTGATAACGCACACCTGGCAAGTCTTTTACACGACCGCCACGGATCAGGATCACGGAGTGTTCCTGCAGGTTGTGACCTTCACCGCCGATGTAGGAGGTAACTTCAAAACCGTTAGTCAAACGCACACGGCAGACTTTACGCAGTGCGGAGTTTGGTTTTTTAGGAGTGGTGGTATATACACGAGTACATACGCCACGTTTCTGCGGGCAAGCTTCCAGCGCTGGAACGTTGCTTTTAGCAACCTTCGTAGAGCGTGGTTTGCGTACCAGCTGATTAATTGTTGCCATTAAAAAGCTCCTGGATTTTGGTTCATAAACTACTTTGTAAACGCGTGATAAATCGCCCCATAAAAAGCATTAGCTAATATGGGGACGCAGAATTTTAGGGCTGACCTAAGAGGGTGTCAAGAAATATACAGCACATCGTTGTTTCACCATGCTGTTTGCTGGGTATGTTTCTCAGTCAGCGCGACGAAACCAGTATAGTCGATCAATGTGATTCTGTGTGAAATTTGACCAACCAGACCACGAGCCGCCAAATCTTCGCTTAAAACATAAATGGACTGCACATGCTGACTCATCAGGTTGCATGCCTCACTGCCATCAAGTGCAGCCAGCACGCCATCCTGCATCAGCAGAAGCGCATCGTCCTGGGCGATCATGTGAATAAGCAATGAAAAATCACAATGTTGCGGGGAATTGGCAAGAGTAAAAAGCATGGAGTTTCCTGATTTAAAACGTCATTACCACATCATATTCGGCCAGTCGCTGGCGAATTTCAGTCACGGGCAACGGCTCAACATCCAGAACCCATTCATGGCCAGCCGACAGGCCCCGTGTCTTTAATGACTCTTCACAAACGAAACACTGATCGACATCGTAAAGAGATAACACGCCGAACGTGGCAATATAATTACGCGCCAAAATTTTTTCCGGCTGCTGCGCTGACATTAACTGGAAAACACCATCAGCTATGAAAAATACACCAATATCTTCGGTCAGCGCTGACGTTGCCAGCAACGCATCCAGCCCTTCCCGTCCTGCAGACGTACCGTGCGGACCCTGGGTGAATACAAACGCGATCTTCTTCATTATTGCTCCCTGCATTCACACATCAGAACTGCACCAGACGATCACAGGTCAACGAAGCTTCAGCCAGACTGCCCAGTCCGGTCAGGGTAAAACCCGGCTGCAAGTTAGTCTGCCCGTGCCCCTGATTATGGGCTTCTGTTTCATCTATCACACCGCGGCGTAATGCGGCAGCGACACACACATTGAGTGCCACCTGGTAATCTGCCGCCATGCGCTGCCAGGATCGGACTAAATCGAATTCATCGGATGCCGGCGCGGAAAGCAAATTACCATTGAGCACACCTTCACGATAAAAAAACACGCTGTCGAGATGATGACCGCTGGCGATCAGCGCCAGTGCAAACTGATACGCGGCACTGGCTTGCTGAGTGCCGTATGCAGGGCCGGTGACCAGCAGGCAGTAACGCAGTTTCAACGTTCGTTCCCCACCAGATCACCGCTTTTAAACTGGCGGATATACAGGTAGACCGTGTGCTTAGAAATGTTGAGGCGATCCGCAACCTGATTAATCGCGTCTTTGATATCAAAAATACCCTTTTCATAAAGATTCAGAACCACCTGACGGTTCTTCGCATTGTTAGATACGTTGCGGTCAGCGTTGACTTCTTCAATGGTGAATTCCAGCGTCTGAGCCACCAGATCATCTACGGATGACGCGAAGTTAACGGACGATGCCACTTCCTGCGTCTCAGGCGGCATAAAGGTCTGAATGATTTGCGAGAAAGGTACGTCAAGATTCATGTTGATGCACAGCAAGCCAATCACGCGTTGCTCACGGTTGCGAATAGCGATGGTGACTGACTTCATCAGCACGCCACTTTTCGCGCGGGTGAAATAAGCTTTGGACACATTACTGTCCGCACCGGTCATGTCATGCAACATGCGCAGCGCTAAATCCGTAATTGGCGAGCCGATTTTACGACCAGTATGCTCACCATTAGCAATACGGACCGCTGAACATTTCAGGTCTTCCAGTGAATGCAGAACAATTTCGCAATGCTCACCGATCAGCATCGCAAGCCCGTCCACCACGGCCTCGTATGAAGACAAAATCTCATGATCGACCTGGCTGAACGGACGTTGGTCCAGCAAATCCAGTTCACCGGTTTCGCCAGTTATAAGCGAATTAGACATCGAAGCTACCACCCTCTCTATCGCGCCTTCCAACGGGAGTCAGGACGCATTATTCATCATTCCACGGTCGTTACTGTATCAAAGACACAGAAAAAACGGCCTTACGATTATATGGATCTGTGACGTTATGCCGGGGAAACAAAAGCGTCAAGTTATCATCATAGAGTAACCTCAATAAAATGAAGGACGGGCGGCAAGAAAAGTGAGAGGCGAAAAAAAACCGCCGCATTTAGCGACGGTTTTCTGCAACGACTCAGCAGCAACTTAGTTTGCTTTTGGTGCTGCTTCAGCAGGTTTTTCAGCTGCTTTCGGGTCAGCCTTAGGTGCCGCTTTCACATCCAGCAGTTCAACATCGAACACCAGAGTGGAGTTAGCCGGGATCCCCGGAACGCCAGTTTTACCGTAGGCCAGTGCCGGTGGGATGACCAGCTTGATTTTGCCGCCTTTCTTGATGTGTTTCAGGCCTTCAGTCCAGCCAGGAATTACACCGTCAAGACGGAAGGACAGCGGCTCACCGCGGGTATAAGAATTATCGAACTCTGTACCGTCGGTCAGGGTACCTTTGTAGTTAACGACAACGGTATCGCTGTCTTTAGGCGCTGCGCCAGCACCTGGTTTTTCAACCTGATACAACAGACCTGACTCAGTTTTCTTCACGCCTTTTTCTTTGGTGAAATCAGCACGGAATTTGTCGCCTTTGTCAGCGTTAGCTTTCGCGTCCTGCTCCATCTTAGCCTGTGCTGATGCTTTCACACGGCCTTCGAAGGTTTGCAGAGTCTGCTCGATTTCCTGATCAGACAGTTTGCTTTTGTTCGCGAACGCATCCTGAACACCGGCGATCAACTGGTCTTTATCCAGTTTGATGCCCAGCTTTTCTTGCTCTTTCAGGGAGTTGTCCATGTAGCGACCCAGCGATGCACCCAGAGCATACGCAGCCTGCTCATCATCACTTTTGAATTTGGCCGTATCTGTTGCTGCCGGAGCAGTTGCAGCAGGGGCAGCGGCTGGCGCAGTTGCAGCAGCGGCCGGTGCTGTGGCTTCAGCAGCCATAACCTGAGTGGCATTCAGGGCGATAGCCATGGTGGTTGCCAGCAGAGTTACTTTAAACAGTGATTTCATCCATTTCTCCAGGACCAGAAATCTGTGACCTCTGGTAATAATTACGAAAGTTCGGCGGTTACTATAACTGTCCGTCTCACGACAAAACAATCTCTATACACGCCATTAGCGTCTTATTCCGACCTTTTTTACATCAATAAGTTTCGTCACACGATCGGGATATACGGATAAAGCGTCAGGGAGGTCAGGTAATCCTGCGGCTTTACGGGTAGAATCGCCGGTCTACAATACAGGATGAGGTTCAGGTCAGTGCACAACATGATCAACACGAGCCATACAGTGAGGTAATGATGATGAACTCAAATACCATTGAACAACGTCTGGAGATGCTGGAAAACAAACTGGCTTTTCAGGAAATTACCATTGAAGAGCTGAACATGATTGTCACACAGCATCAGTTGGAAATGAGCAGACTGCACGATCACCTGCGCCTGCTGACAGACAAACTGCGTGCCAGCCAGCCATCAATGATTGCCGATCAGTCGGAAGAAACGCCGCCACCGCATTATTGATACGGATTGCGACGCAACAAAAAGGCGCCCTTGCGGCTAATGCCGGTCACTTAAGGTGACCGGCATTGTTTTTTAAGGGGTATTTTGACCTTTTTTCTCTCACTTCCCTCGCATATTCACGCTCACGCCTCGAGGGCAGCTTTAGCATCGCTGCGTTGCTGTAAAAATGCTTCAGATGACCCGGGATGGCTCCCGCTGATGCCCACGGCAGCCCGAT
>NZ_JABAED010000058.1:0-7696 GCF_023701875.1 Rahnella sp. CG8 | reverse complement strand
GGCAGAGCTCACGGGCAGAAACCCCGGCTTCAGCCTCGCGGAGGATACTGATGATCTGTTCGTCGGAAAAACGCTTCTTCATGGGGATGTCCTCATGTGGCTTATGAAGACATTACTAACATCGTGGTGTATTAATCAACGGGGAGCAGGTCATCCGTCACCGTCATGCAAGGTGAGGTCTTTATCGGTGGCTTTGGCTTTTTGTACTTCGGTGTGGGTGAGGGGGCGTGTAGTCCGCGCCATGCAAGGATCTTCCCTAATTGGTATACGTTTATTGGTATATATCTTAGCGTATACCAATTCGTATACCAATAGACGCCGGTTTCAGGCGGATCTTCTCGGACTTCTACAGACACAAAAAAGCCCGCAAACCTAGAAGGGATGCGGGCTTTCAGGACTTCTCCGGACTTATCTGGTAATAACCGGATCATTATTTGGTGGAGCTGGGGGGATTTGAACCCCCGTCCAGAATTACTACACCGTCGGCACTACATGCTTAGTCCAATCTTTACATTCGCCGGTTAGCTGCGGATGGACACGCCACTAACAAACTATCCTGATTGGGTTTAACGCTTTCACCCCAGGCAAGGTGTCCACGCGATCTCTTTTGGGTTTGACCTCTCTTGATCCCCGTCCTAAGAGCGGAGGCTAGGGAGAGAGGGCTCTAAGCAGGGTATTAAGCTGCTAGGGCGTAGTTTTCGTCGTTTGCGACTATTTTTTTGCGGCTTTTTACGAGGCCAACCGCCCCTCGGCATGCTCCTTGGGCTTCGCAAATCCTGTCGAATCCAGAATCAGCCCCAAGTACTATTTCGTAGTATACCAGCAAAACACCAAGCTACGCCAGAGGCTTAGCGATTTGCGTGCTTCATGATACGTGCCTTGTCTACTTTCCATTCACGATCTTTAATGTCATCGCGCTTGTCGTGCTCTTTCTTACCTTTAGCAAGACCGATCTTCACTTTCGACCAGGCATTTTTCCAGTACATGGAAAGCGCGACGACGGTGTAACCATCGCGACTGACTTTACCGAACAGCGTTTCTAACTCACGCTTGTTGAGCAGTAATTTTCTTGTACGGGTCGGGTCACACACAATATGAGTGGACGCCACGTTAAGAGGTTGAATGGTTGCGCCAAACAAAAAGGCTTCACCGTCGCGGAATGTGACGTAGCTGTCAGTGATGTTTGCTTTACCAGCGCGCATCGATTTGACTTCCCATCCCTGCAAAGCAAGCCCCGCCTCAAATTCATCTTCGATGATATATTCGTGGCGAGCGCGTTTGTTCATCGCGATAGTCGCGGAACCGGGTTTATGTGCTTTTTTCTTTGTCATAGTGATACTTATTATACTGTAAGCGATGCCGATTGAAATCCCCACGCAGTGAGAGTCGGGAGTTTTTCCTGTTTGTGGCAGCCTGTGCTTCGTTGTTTTTATTACCGCGCGGATAAATGGTATTATCTGTACGTTTTATGACACCTGGAAAATGATATGCCACAGATAAGTCGTTCTGCGCTTGTGCCGTTCAGCGTGGAGCAGATGTACACCTTAGTGAATGATGTCGACGCCTACCCGCAATTTCTGCCTGGTTGTACCGGCAGCCGTATCCTGGAAAACAGCGATACGTCGATGACCGCAGCGGTTGATGTTTCCAAAGCGGGCATCAGTAAAACTTTTACCACCAAAAATACGTTAATCAGCAACAAACGCATTGATATGCAACTGGTGGATGGTCCGTTCCGTAAGCTGACCGGAGGATGGGATTTCATCGAACTTAGCCCGGATGCCTGTAAAGTTCAGCTCAGTCTTGATTTTGAATTTACAAATAAATTGATTGAATTAGCATTCGGTAAAATCTTCAAAGAACTGGCTGGCAGCATGGTTCAGGCATTCACTCTACGCGCGAAAGAGGTCTACAGTGTCTGAGATCCGCGTTGAAGTGGTCTACGCGTTGCCGGAACGTCAGTATCTGCGAACGGTAAAACTGGCGGAGGGGAGCAGTGTCGAACAGGCAGTGAAGGCTTCCGGTTTACTTGAGTTGCGTCAGGATATCGATTTAAAACAGAATAAATTAGGTATCTATAGCCGGCCGGTGAAGCTTGCCGACGTGGTCAGCGACGGTGATCGCATTGAAATCTACCGGCCCCTGATTGCAGATCCGAAAGAGTTACGGCGTATACGCGCCGAACGTTCTAAAAAATAAGGCGCCTCAGGCGCCTTATTTTTTTACCCTGAAAGATGATTTTTGGCGGTAACCAGAGACCATCACACCGGGCGATTTACTTTTGATCGCTCAACTTAGGTTTGTTGTCGATGTTGGTCAGCGTATCAGACTCGTTGAAGGTCAGCGTTAAAGTCTGCTGAGTGATACCTTCATGGCCTGGTTCCTGACGGAACACGTAATACCAAACATTACTGCCAAACGGGTCGTGTAGCATCGGCGTGCCGAGAACATAAGCAACTTGTTGTTTAGTCATACCGGTATGAATTTTTTGAACATCAGCAGGAGACAAGTAGTTCCCCTGATTGATGTCAGGCCGATAAACCACCTTTTCCAGAGTGGAACAGCCCGCAGTAAGCATTACAAGAGCTACAGCGGCGGCAGTTAGCGTTTTACAGCGCATAGTCATTACATTCCTTTAGGGCATAAGATGCCGATGATAATAGACCTTTCATCAGTTTGAAACCTTTGCGGGGCACCTGTATGACCGCTGAACTGTAAAAAAGTTGAGCTTTTTACGCTGCGAGTAACTCTTTTGCGTTGGCCAGCGTGTTTCGGGTCACTTCACTTCCGCCCAGCAGACGTGCCAGTTCCTGCAAACGCGCCTTTTTATCAAGGCGATTCATTTGGGTTTCAGTCACTTCACCATCAGTTTCTTTGCTGACAAAATAATGCTGATGACCACAACCTGCAACCTGAGGTAAGTGAGTGACGCACATAACTTGCGTTGATTCGCCTAACTGACGCAACAGGCGGCCAACGATCGCAGCCGTCGGGCCACTGATACCGACATCCACTTCATCAAAGATCAGCGCCGGAGTTTCCATTTTCTGTGCCGTGATAACCTGGATAGCCAGCGCAATACGCGATAATTCGCCACCGGAAGCTACTTTTGCGAGAGCCTGAAGCGGCTGCCCCGGGTTGGTGGTGACCTGGAATTCGAGACGGTCTGCGCCTTCCATATTTAAATGTTCTGGTTCGAACTGAACCTGAATTTTAAATTTACCGTGTGGCATGGAAAGTGCCTGCATACTTTGGGTGATCAGATGCGTTAGCTCATCAGCAAAATACTGACGTTTTTCGTGCAGTTGTTCAGCAACCGCGACGGCTTGTTGGTAATGGCGTTGCACCGCTTCACTCAGCTCTGCCTGATTGGTTTCCTGATCATCCAGTTCCTGCTGTTCCTCAAGCAACTGACGATGCAGTTCAGGAAGATCTTCAGCGCTGACGTGATGTTTACGGGCCAGATTCATCTGGCGCGACAAACGCTGCTCCAGCTCGAATAGACGGTTTGGATCCATGTCCAGGCGTTCGCTGTAATGGCGTAATTCATCGCTGGCCTCGCTGACCTGAATGGACGCGTCATCAAGCATGACGATAAGATCATTCATTTTGCTGTCGAGTTCTGCGAGTTCAGTAAGCTGATTGCGGGCGCTATAGAGCAGACTGATAATATTCTGTTCTTCACCATCAGCCAGCAAATAGAGCGCATTTTGGCTGAGTGAAAGCAGTTGCCCGCTGTTAGCCAGACGTTTGTATTCTTCATCAATTTGCTCGTACTCACCTGCCTGAGGAGCAAATTCATTCAGCTCTTTCAACTGGTATTGTAACAACTGGCGGCGTGATTCTCGCTCACTCATCTGCTGTTGATATTGTGCCAGCTGGCGGCAGCTCTGATGCCAGTTTTGGTAAGCTTTGCGCATCTCAGACAGCAGTAAGGGCTGATCCGAATAAGCATCGAGTAAAGCTTTCTGATGCTCAGGTTTGAGCAGAAGCTGATGGGCGTGTTGTCCGTGAATTTGGATCAAATGCTGGCCCAGTTCACGGAGCTGTGACAGGGGAACGGGCGTGCCGTTTATAAAGCCACGCGAACGGCCATCGTTGCTGATCGTCCGGCGCAACAGGCAATCCAGCCCTTCATCAAGCTGATTTTCAGCCAGCCAGTGTTTCGCCGAAGGGGTATCCGCTAAGGTGAATCGCGCGCAGATATCTGCACGGCTGGCACCGAGACGCACCATGCTGCCATCGGCACGATTGCCCAGACAAAGCCCAAGCGCATCAATCGCGATGGACTTACCGGCACCGGTTTCACCGGTGATGGCCGTCATACCTGCATGAAAATCGATTTCTAATTCACGGACAATGGCAAAGTTACTGATAGTTAATTGCGCCAGCATGATCACCTTCCTGTACATAACAACAGACCTGTAATTACATACAGTATAAACTGGTTTTATATACAGTAAAGGGGCTGGCGAATTATTTTTATCAGATCAGAAGAGTTTTTTTGACCATCCCAGTTTTGTGCTTAATGTATTGAAATAACTGTAGTCTTTCGGATGGATCAGATTCAGATGAAACTCACTGCGACGGATAACCACTTCTTCACCCGGCTGAATCGGCAGGGCGATCTGGCTGTCGCAGCTGATTTCAAGGTCATTGCTCATATGCGAAAACCGCAGACAAATCGTGCTGCTACTGTTGATAACCAGCGGGCGCGCCGAAAGGGTATGTGGGAACATCGGCACCAGTGCGATAGCTTCTAACGTCGGCGTCAGGATCGGACCGCCGCCTGAGAGTGAATATGCGGTAGAACCGGTTGGTGTCGAAATAATCAGACCATCGGAGCGCTGGGAAAAAGCGAATTTGTCATCAATATAGACTTCAAATTCAATCATGTGCGCGACTTTTCCCGGATGAAGGACGACTTCATTGATGGCGGTACTGACGCGACATTGCTGGTCCTTGCAGCGCACCATGGCTTCCAGCAGGAAGCGTTGCTCGCTGATGTATTCACCCTGCAGAACGTCATCGAGTTGCTGCAAAGCGTTATCCGGATCCAGATCGGTAAGAAAGCCAAGATTACCCCGGTTGATGCCGATGACTTTTATGTCATAGCGGGCCAGAACGCGCGCCGCACCCAGCATATTGCCGTCACCGCCGACGACCACGGCTAAATCCGCCAGCTTGCCGATCTCAGCCAGACTGCCCGTTTGTGCGCCTTCCAGGGCTAAATCTTGTGCCACCTGACGTTCGACGATCACCTGATAACCTTTTGAGATTAACCAGTGGTAAAGCATTTCATGGGTGGCAAGTGCGGAAGGATGGCGAGGGTGTCCGACAATCCCAATGCACTCAAATTTTTTATTCATCGCTGTGGTTATCCTCAGCAGGGTGTGATGACTCCTGCATTATGACCGGTTTCATTAAAAACCAAACCTTGAAACCCCGGTTTTGATCCCCATAATAAGCCAACTAGCAAGATTAATGCTAAAACGCGGAGAGATTCATGAGTAGTAAAGAACATAAGACACCTGACGAGCAAGTCTCTGAAGAACTGAATCAGGAACAAGAGCTGCATACGGAAGCGGAAACTCAGGCGGCAGATGTCGTTGACCCGCGCGATGAACGTATTGCTGAACTGGAAGCGCAGCTGAAAGAACTCCAGCAGCGTGAGCGTGACAGCTTGCTGCGTGCGAAAGCGGAAGTGGAAAATATCCGCCGTCGTACCGAGCAGGATATAGAGAAAGCGCATAAATTCGCTCTGGAGAAATTCTCTGGCGAATTGTTGCCGGTAATCGATAATCTGGAACGTGCGCTGGATCTGGCTGATAAATCGAATTCAGAACTGGCGGGTCTGATTGAAGGCGTCGAGCTGACCCTGAAATCCCTGCTGGATGCTGTTCGCAAGTTCGGTATGGAAGTGGTGGCTGATATCCACGTGCCATTCAATCCTGAACTGCACCAGGCGATGACTATGATGGAATCCGACGAGCTGGAACCTAATCACGTAATGATGGTGATGCAGAAGGGTTATACGCTGAACGGCCGTCTTTTGCGCCCGGCAATGGTTGCGGTTTCTAAAGCCAAAGCCTGATTCTGTTTTAAGCAGACTGACATAATGGAAGAGGCACCTTTGCGGGTGCCTCTTTTTTTGTTATTCCGGCAATCTGGGCACCCAGTCAATTGGTGCCAGACCTTGCTGCATCAGTAAGGCATTCGCCTGCGAGAAGTGCTTACACCCCAGGAAACCCCGGTGGGCAGAAAGCGGAGAAGGGTGCGGTGCTTTCAATACATGATGACGATTGCGATCGATAATATTGCCTTTTTTCTGCGCATGGGAACCCCAGAGTAAAAAGACGATCCCATCACGATTTTCATTCAACGCTGCGATGACCTTATCAGTGAACGTTTCCCAGCCCAGTTTGGCATGTGAATGCGCCTGACCACCTTCGACAGTCAGCACGGTATTGAGCAACAAGACGCCCTGATCTGCCCAGCTCTGCAAATAGCCGTGAGTGGGTCGTTCGAAGCCTGGAATATCGGTAGCCAGCTCTTTATACATATTCACTAACGAAGGTGGTGCCGGAATGCCCGGGCGAACGGAGAACGATAAGCCATGAGCCTGATTGGGACCATGATAAGGGTCCTGCCCCAAAATCACGACTTTGACGTCTGCCAGTTCGGTAGAGCGGAATGCATTAAACACATCCTGTTGCGGCGGATAAATCGTTTTGCCCGCAGCGCGTTCAGCCGCGACAAACTTCAGCGTATCAACGAAGTAAGGTTGTTCTTTTTCCTGACCAATGACGTCATGCCAGGTGAGAGTGGTGGACATTGACGCTCTCCTTTTGATGATAATTTTAAACTGGCAGTAGCTTACCTGCTCATTCCGATGAGTTAAACCCGCACGCGCTTTTGCTGATGTTTATCTGCGACTTAACGTTCTATGCAAAAATTGTTGATAATTTACAAAAATAATTTAATCCAGTGCCTTGGAAAAATTGATATAAAACATAAATATGCTGAGGGTAAGAAATACCCACAAGGAAAAGATTGATATTTATCAAAGAATGCGGGGTGTTCTGCTGTTATATCTGACAACAGGAAAACAGGTTGTCGTTCAAACCTTACACCAATCAATTAACAGTATCGTAGCCAACAATGGAGGCAACATATGATCACCGGGATCCAAATTACTAAAAGCAACAACGAAGCGCTGAAAAACTCTTTCTGGCTGCTGGATGATGAAAAAGCGGAAGCGCGCTGCGTGTGTGCAAAAGCGGGTTTTGCGGAAGACCAGATCGTTGCTGTCAGCGAGCTTGGCCAGTTTGAATACCGTGAAGTACCAATGGAAATTCAACCGACTGTACGTGTGGAAGGGGGTCAGCACCTGAACGTTAACGTATTGCGCCGTGAAACTCTGGAAGATGCGGTTAAGCATCCTGAAAAATACCCGCAACTGACCATTCGTGTGTCTGGTTATGCGGTGCGCTTTAACTCACTGACTGCTGAGCAGCAGCGTGACGTGATTACCCGTACTTTCACCGAAAGTCTGTAATCACTTCCGAGCTTTTAAGATTCCAGCAGTTTCATGGATATAAAAAAACCGCCTTCAGGGCTAATGCCGATCGTTTAAGGATCAGTTGACCGATCCGGTGGCTCGTGTAAAAAGGGTTCATGCTCATCATGGACCCTT
>NZ_JABAED010000057.1:0-8055 GCF_023701875.1 Rahnella sp. CG8 | reverse complement strand
TACAGCAACGCAGCGATGCTAAAACTGCCCTCGAGACGTGAGCGTGAATATGCGAGGGAAGTGAGAGAAAAAAGGTCAAAATATCCCTTAAAAAACAATGCCGGTCACCTTAAGTGACCGGCATTAGGCTAAATGCCCGCTTTTTTGTTTTTGCACAAAGAGAGAATCAGATGCGTTCGAAAACGGTCGCAATGCCCTGACCTAAACCGATACACATGGTCGCAACGCCAAACTGGACGTCGCGGCGCTCCATCAGGTTCAGCAGTGTGGTGGAAATACGTGAGCCGGAGCAGCCGAGCGGGTGACCGAGCGCAATGGCACCGCCGTTCAGGTTGACGCGATCCTCCATAGTTTCCAGCAGTCCCAAATCTTTCACACACGGCAAGGCTTGTGCGGCGAAGGCTTCGTTCAGTTCGAACAGACCGATGTCCTGCACGCTCAGTCCGGCGCGTTTCAGAGCCAGACGCGTTGCCGGCACCGGGCCATAACCCATAATGGACGGGTCGCAGCCCACCACCGCCATAGCGCGGATGCGGGCACGGGCTTTCAGACCTAAAGATTTGGCACGGGATTCACTCATCAGTAACATCGCCGATGCGCCGTCGGAGAGGGCAGAAGAAGTTCCCGCCGTGACAGTGCCATTCACCGGATCGAACGCCGGGCGTAAAGCTGCCAGTGTGGCGACCGTCGTTTCCGGGCGGATCACTTCGTCGAAATCATAACGGGTCAGAACGCCATCGGCGTTATGGCCTTCGGTCGGCACAATTTCGTTAGCGAAATGCCCGGCTACGGTGGCTGCATGAGCACGCTGATGTGAACGTGCGGCAAATTCATCCTGCATTTCACGGCTGATCTGGTGCATTTTTGCCAGCATTTCCGCCGTCAGTCCCATCATCCCTGCGGCTTTCGCTACGGTTTTGCTCAGCCCCGGATGGAAATCCACACCATGATTCATCGGCACATGACCCATATGTTCCACACCGCCGATCAGGCTGACCTGTGCGTCACCGACCATAATGGCGCGGGCCGCGTCGTGCAGTGCCTGCATGGAAGAGCCGCACAGACGGTTGACCGTAGTCGCGGGAACACTGTGCGGTATTTCCGCCAGCAGCGCCGCGTTACGGGCAATGTTGAAGCCTTGTTCCAGCGTCTGCTGGACGCAGCCCCAGTAAATATCATCAATATCTTTGGCGTTCAGCGCCGGATTACGGGCCAGTACGGCACGCATCAGATGCGCGGAGAGATCTTCAGCCCTGACATGGCGGAATGCGCCGCCTTTTGAACGGCCCATTGGCGTGCGGACTGCGTCAACAATGACTACGTTTTCCATGATTTCGGTCCTTATGCCTGATTACCGGTGCTGAAGTTTTCCAGCGGAGCGGCAACCGGATAGTAACTTTCATTGGTTTGCGCTTTAGCGCGTAGCCCTTCCGGTGCCTGATACATCGGCCCCAGATGTGCATACTGTTCAGTCATTTTCAGATACTCAGTGGCGCCGAGGGTATCCAGATAACGGAACGGGCCGCCGTGGAAAGGAGGGAATCCGATGCCGTAGACCAGCGCCATGTCGGCTTCGGCCGGGCTGGCAATAATGCCTTCCTCAAAGCAGCGCACCACTTCGTTAATCATCGGAATCATCATGCGGGCGATGATGTCCTGCGGTGAGAAGTCAGTGTGTGCTGGTTTCAGGTTGTCGGCCAGCAGACTGATCGCCTGTTCGTCAACTTCCTTGCGCGGCTTGCCTTTGCTGTCTTCGCTGTAACGGTAGAAACCGAGTTGATTTTTCTGCCCAAAACGACGGTTATCAAACAGCACATCAACAGCGTCACGGTAATCCCGCGCCATGCGCTCAGGGAAACCGGCGGCCATCACGGCCTGGGCGTGATGCGCGGTGTCGATGCCGACCACATCCAGCAGATAAGCCGGACCCATCGGCCAGCCGAACTGTTTTTCCATCACTTTGTCGATCTGGCGGAAATCAGCGCCATCACGCAGTAACAGACTGAAACCGGAGAAATACGGGAACAGTACGCGGTTGACGAAGAATCCCGGGCAGTCGTTGACCACGATAGGCGTTTTACCCATCGCCAGTGCGTAAGAAACGATGCGCGAAATCGTTTTGTCTGAGGTTTTCTCACCACGCACGATTTCGACCAGCGGCATACGATGCACCGGGTTGAAGAAGTGCATACCACAGAAGTTTTCCGGGCGTTTGAGCGAAGACGCCAACAGATCGATAGGAATGGTCGAGGTATTCGAGGCCAGAACGGTATCGGTGCCGAGCAGAGATTCCGCTTCCGCCAGCACCGCGGCCTTCACTTTAGGATTCTCGACCACGGCTTCAACGACCACAGAGGCACGTTCGATGCCGCTGTAATCCAGCGTCGGATGAATGGTCGACAGCACTTTAGCCATTTTCAGACCGTCGAGTTTACCGCGCTCCAGTTGCTTGTTCAGCAACTTGGCAGCCTCGTTCATGCCGAGCGTCAGGGACTGGTCGTTGATATCTTTCATCACAACCGGCACGCCTTTCAGCGCAGACTGGTAGGCGATCCCGCCGCCCATAATGCCCGCGCCCAATACGGCGGCCTGTTTCGGTTTTTCGCTGTCTTGCGCCAGTTTTTTGGCTTTGCTTTTCACAAACTGATCGTTAAGGAAAATACTGACCAGTGCGCGGGCTTCTTTTGATTGTGCGAGCGGCACAAAGCTGGCGGTTTCCAGCTGCAACGCTTCATCGCGACCCAGACGGGCCGCGGCTTCTATGGTTTTCACCGCGCTCATGGGCGCCGGATAGTGTTTACCGGCATTTTGCATGACCATACTTTTGGCGACGCTGAAGCTCATCGCCGCTTCAATCTGGCTGAGTTTCAACGGCAGACGTTTAGGATCACGACGGTTATGCCATTCCAGTTTGCCGTCAACGGCGTTTCTCAGCATGCTGATGCCAGCGTCGCGCAGTTTATCGGCTTCAACCACTGCATCGACCAGCCCGACTTTCAGGGCCTCTTTTCCGCTGATATTTTTACCGGCGGCGATAATTTCCAGCGCACTATCGGTCCCAATCAGACGTGGCAGACGTACGGAACCGCCGAAGCCCGGCATAATCCCTAAACTGGTTTCCGGCAGGCCAATCCGGGCATCGGCAGTGCTGATACGAAAATCTGTCGCCAGCACGCATTCGCAACCGCCGCCCAGCGCATAACCGCTGATGGCAGAAAGTGTCGGTACCGGCAGGTCTTCCAGCCGGTTAAAAATGCTGTTGGCGAAATCCAGCCATTCATGCAGTTTTTCGGCTGGCGCGTTGAACAGGGATAAAAATTCGGTGATATCCGCGCCCACGATAAACGCTGGTTTGGCCGAACTGAGCAGCAGACCTCTCAGGTCAGACTGTTTTTCAAGTACTGCAATGGCTTCGCCCAGGCTGGCGACAGTTTGGGTGTCGAGTTTGTTGACCGAGCCTGGAGCATCAAACACCAGCTCCGCGATACCGCCGTCGAGCCAGTGCAGGTGTAGTGTTTCGCCTTGGTAGAGCATGTGTCTCTCCTGAATCATCTGGGATGATCTGGTATGACCAGATGTTTTGGAGTGTGGTTTTTATGTTAATAATTTGCAAATGAGATGTGTTTTATTTGCAGGCAAGATCACAAACCTTCCGGGACTATGGTCGCGGTGAGGCTGTGGTAAGATGCTGCATCGTCATTCAGGTGAAAAAAGGACAGTTGGATGGAATCGCTTACTACGCTTTATAAAGAACATATCGCCACGCTGCAGACGCGTGCCCGTGAAATTCTGCAACGTTCTCAGCTTGATGCGTTACTGATTCACTCCGGTGAGTTGCTGACGACCTTCCTTGATGACCACAGTTATCCCTTCAAAGTCAATCCGCAGTTCAAAGCCTGGGTGCCGGTCACCAAAGTGCCGAACTGCTGGTTGTGGGTGGATGGCGTGAATGCGCCGAAGCTGTGGTTCTATTCTCCGGTGGATTACTGGCACAGCCATGAGCCGCTGCCGGAGTCCTTCTGGACGAAAGAGATTTCCCTGACGCCGCTGGCCAACGCTGACGATATCAAAGGCCAGTTGCCGGTTGATCTCAAACGTGTGGGTTACATCGGTTACAGTCAGGAACGTGCGATCAGCATGGGTATCCCTGCGGCGAACGTGAATCCGAAAGTGGTACTGGATTTCCTGCATTATCATCGCGCTTACAAAACAGACTATGAACTGGCCTGTATGCGTGAAGCGCAGAAAGTCGCGGTCAGTGGCCATCGCGCGGCGAAAGAAGCGTTCCTTTCCGGCATGAGCGAATTTGATATCAATCTGGCGTATCTCACTGCTACCGGTCATCGTGATACCGATGTGCCTTACAGCAACATTGTCGCGCTCAATGAACACGCTTCTGTACTGCATTACACTACGCTCGATAATCAGCCGCCTGCCGAAATGCACAGCTTCCTGCTTGATGCCGGTGCAGAATATAACGGTTATGCCGCCGATCTGACGCGTACCTATGCCGCAAAACCGGACAGTGATTTCGCAGCACTCGTGAAAGATCTCAATACGGAAGAACTTGCGTTAATTGATACGATTAAAGCCGGTGTGCGCTATACCGACTATCATGTTCAGATGCATCACCGTATCGCCAAATTGTTGAAAGCGCATAAGCTGGTGGTGGATATTAGTGAAGACGCCATGGTGGAACAGAACCTGACCGGGCCTTTCCTGCCGCATGGTCTGGGGCATCCGCTGGGGTTACAGGTTCACGATGTTGCCGGGTTTATGCAGGATGATACCGGCACGCATCTGGCCGCGCCTTCGCAATATCCCTACCTGCGTTGTACCCGTGTGATTGAGCCAGGCATGGTGCTGACTATCGAGCCGGGTTTGTATTTCATCGATTCGTTGCTGTTACCGTGGCGCGAAGGGCAGTTTAGCAAACACTTTGCCTGGGATCGCATCAATGCCATGAAGTCATTTGGCGGCATTCGTATCGAAGACAACATTGTCATCCACGATAATCGTATCGAAAATATGACACGTGATCTGAAGCTGGCCTGATGCAGCCTTATCCCGTCCCCGCTGAGCCTGTCAGTTTCAGCGAAGAAATAAAGAAGAGTCGCTTCATCACCCTGCTGGCGAGAACTGAGGGAGTTGAAGTGGCAAAGGCTTTTATTCAGGAGGTCAGAAACCAGCATCCGGCAGCGCGTCATCACTGCTGGGCGTTTGTAGCTGGCGCGCCTGCTGATTCTCAGCAACTGGGCTTTTCTGATGATGGCGAACCGGCGGGCACAGCCGGTAAACCGATCTTAAGTCAGCTGATGGGAAGCGGAGTCGGGGAGATCACCGCCGTCGTGGTGCGTTATTACGGTGGCATAATGCTGGGTACTGGCGGGTTAGTGAAAGCCTACGGCGGCGGTGTTCAGCAGGCATTAAAACAACTTATCGTGCAGCAAAAGGTTCCGCTGGCGGAGTTCGCGGTGCAGTGTGATTACAGCCAGTTACAGCTGGTGGAAACGCTGCTTTTGCAGGTTGGCGGGCATATTTTACGCAGTGAATACGGCGCGGCGGTGGATCTCGTTCTGGCGTTGCCTGCCGCAGATGCACCGGCAACCGTCAGCCATTTGTTCGATATCAGCCGTGGCACGCTAATCCTGCGTCCGGTTTCTTAAATTTTTCTATGGTTAATTCGCTGAGGAACGCACCAGCATGCATTTTCGTGCCATAACACGCATTGTGGGGGTGCTCGTCATCCTTTTCTCGGGAACGATGATTATTCCCGGTCTGGTCGCTTTAATTTACCGCGATGGTGCGGGGCGTGCGTTCAGTCAGACCTTCTTTGTCGCCCTGGCGATTGGGTTATTTCTCTGGCTGCCAAACCGGAAGCAGAAAAGTGAGCTGAAGCCACGGGAAGGTTTCCTGATTGTGGTGCTGTTCTGGACGGTGCTGGGCAGCGTCGGGGCATTGCCTTTTCTGTTCTCCGAGCGGCCGAATCTTTCCCTTACCGATGCTTTCTTTGAATCTTTCTCCGGCCTGACGACGACGGGCGCGACCACGCTGGTCGGGCTGGATTCTTTGCCGAAAGCGATTCTCTTCTACCGGCAGATGCTGCAATGGTTTGGTGGTATGGGGATCATTGTGCTCGCGGTAGCCATTCTGCCGATATTGGGGGTCGGCGGAATGCAGTTGTATCGCGCCGAAATGCCGGGGCCGCTGAAAGATAACAAGATGCGCCCGCGTATCGCCGAAACAGCAAAAACGCTGTGGCTTATCTATGTGCTGCTGACCATCGCCTGTGCGCTGGCATTATGGGGCGCCGGTATGCCGGTCTTTGATGCCATCAGCCACAGTTTCTCGACTATCGCTATCGGTGGCTTCTCGACGCATGATGCCAGCATCGGCTATTTCCATAGCGGAACGATTAATACCATTGTGGCGGTATTCCTGTTGATCTCCGGCTGTAACTACGGCCTGCACTTTGCGGTGCTGAGCGGGCGAAACCTCAAGGTATACTGGCGTGATCCGGAATTTCGCATGTTTATCGGCGTGCAGTTCACGCTGGTCGTCATCTGCACGGTGATTCTGTGGATCCACAATACCTACGGCTCGCCGCTGGAAACGCTCAATCAGGCATTCTTCCAGGTGGTATCAATGGCCACCACCGCAGGCTATACCACTGACAGTATTTCCAAATGGCCGCTGTTCCTGCCGCTTCTATTATTGTGCTCTGCTTTTATTGGTGGTTGTGCCGGTTCAACGGGCGGCGGTCTTAAAGTGATCCGTATTCTTTTGCTTTATTTACAGGGTTCGCGCGAGCTGAAAAGGCTGGTTCACCCGAATGCGGTTTACACCATCAAATTGGGTAACCGCGCGTTGCCTGAACGTATCATAGAAGCGGTATGGGGTTTCTTCTCCGCTTACGCGCTGGTATTTATTGTCAGCATGCTGGCGATTGTTGCCACCGGTGTGGATAACTTCTCCGCCTTTGCTGCGGTTACCGCCACACTCAATAACCTTGGCCCGGGGCTGGGGGTGGTGGCTGATAACTTTGCTTCGATGAATTCCGTGGCGAAATGGATCCTGATCGTCACCATGTTGTTTGGTCGTCTGGAAGTCTTCACATTATTAGTGCTGTTCACGCCGACGTTCTGGCGGGAATGAGTTTTAAGAAAGGGAAACAAGTATGAAAGCGTTGATACTCTATTCAAGTCGTGACGGGCAGACACATGCTATCGCTTCTTATATAGCAAGTGAGCTGAAAGAAAAGTGCAACTGCGATGTTGTTGATCTGGTACATGCGGAACATGTCGATTTGAAAAGCTATGACCAGGTGATGATCGGCGCTTCTATACGTTACGGCCACTTTAACCCGGTACTGGATAAGTTCGTTAAAAAACACGCCGAAACCTTGAATCACATGCCGTCGGCTTTTTTCGGCGTCAACCTGACAGCGCGCAAACCCGAAAAACGAACGCCACAGACTAATGCCTATGTACGTAAATTCCTGCTGGCATCCCCGTGGGAACCGGCAATGTGCGGTGTCTTTGCTGGCGCATTACGTTATCCGCGATATCGCTGGTTCGATAAGATAATGATCCAACTGATTATGCGGATGACAGGTGGTGAAACAGATACCCGTAAAGAAGTGGAATATACCGACTGGCAGCAGGTGGCCAAATTCGCTGAAGATTTTGGGCAAATATCGTATAAAAAATCGCACTAATGCGGGCTTAATAGACGTTCAGGCCAAAAAGAAAGCATTCAGAAAATTTTTTGAAATTAGGGGTTGCGGCCTTCTGAGAACTCCCTATAATGCGCCTCCACTGACCGGGAACAACGACTCCTCTAACAAGAACCAAGTCGCCCAGTCAGGAAGAATCAACCCGGTGAAAACACCGCATCTTGTAAAAGAAAATGGTTGACTCTTCAGGGAGAAAGAGTATTATCTGCCTCCCACGTTGCTGAGTTAAGTCTCGCAACGTACGCTCTTTAACAATTTATCAGACAATCTGTGTGGGCACTCACAAGACGATATCAGCCACTTCGGTGGCAAAAAATATC
>NZ_JABAED010000056.1:0-9746 GCF_023701875.1 Rahnella sp. CG8 | reverse complement strand
ATGCGAGGGAAGTGAGAGAAAAAAGGTCGAAATATCCCTTAAAAAACAATGCCGGTCACCTTAAGTGACCGGCATTAACCCGGAGGTCGCCTTTGTTTTATCTGAATAGGTCAGATTACTTGCTGGTATCGAGCGCCGGGAAGCTTTTCACCAGATCGTCGATGGCTTTCATCTGAACCAGGAACGGTTCCAGTTTATCAAGCGGCAAGGCTGACGGACCGTCGCATTTCGCGTGAGCAGGATCTTCGTGCGCTTCGATAAACAGACCGGCGATACCTACCGCCATACCGGCACGAGCCAGTTCAGCAACCTGAGCACGACGACCGCCAGAAGCAGCGCCGAAAGGATCACGGGTTTGCAGTGCGTGAGTCACGTCGAAAATCACCGGATGACCGCCCGTAGCATTGATCATCACATTCATGCCCAGCATGTCGACAACCAGATTGTCATAACCGAAGTTACTGCCGCGATCGCACAGAATCACCTGATCGTTGCCGCCTTCTTTAAATTTGTCGACGATGTTGCCCATCTGACCGGGGCTGACGAACTGTGGTTTTTTCACGTTAATTACTGCGCCGGTTTTCGCCATGGCTTCAACCAGATCGGTCTGACGCGCCAGGAATGCAGGTAACTGGATCACATCAACCACTTCAGATACAGGCTGCGCCTGCCAGGATTCATGCACATCGGTGATGATTTTCACGCCGAATGCTTTTTTCAGCTCCTGGAAAATTTTCATACCTTCATCCAGGCCCGGACCACGGTAGGAATGAATAGATGAGCGGTTGGCTTTATCGAAAGACGCCTTGAACACGTAAGGAATGCCGAGTTTCTGCGTCACAGTGACGTAATGCTCGCACACACGCATCGCCATATCGCGCGATTCCAGTACATTCATCCCGCCGAACAATACAAACGGCAGATCGTTGGCGACTTTGATGTCCTGAATGCTAACCACTTTATGTTTCATGCTTTGGCCTTTTTAGTGATAAATCCTTCACCCGAAAATAACATAACTCATTGTTATATCATAACTTTTCGAATGTGACGTAAGGTAAGTATAAATTAGTGCAACGTAACTTGTTTGTGCTCAATCGAATGGATCTGCACTTTAATCACTTCTGAAATCGGGTCTTCCGGACACTGCTCAACAAAATAATTGAGATCAGAAATCGCCACATGGTCGCATTCCAGCTGAGCATAAATCAGCCCGCGATCGCGGATTTCATAGGGGTCTTCCGGGTCAAACTGCAATACCGTTTCACTGGCGCGCAGAGCCAGTTCGAACTGTTTTTCTTCCATCAGCGCGGCTTTCAGCGTATCAAGCATTTTGCGGACGATCAGCGTGTTTTCCGCTTCTTCCAGATCGTCATCTTCTATTTCCGCCATTACGCCCAGATTGCCTTTCAGCCATACGCTGAGCATATGCTCATTGAGCGTATCTCCGTTGATCGGATTAAGCAGCCACATTTCTTCGTCGAGCCAGTCAGCACGCAAGATAAGCTGAGTGGGGAAAATCACCGGCATCAGCGGCAAACTCAGTTCATGCGCAATGTGCAGAAAAATCACCCCCAGTGAAACCGGTGTGCCCTGACGCGAAGACAGCACTTTGTCGATCCAGATAGCATCAGACAGACGATAAACGCCGCCAGCGCCCCCAAAACCCCAGGTGCGGTAAAACAGTTCAATCAACACTTCGAGCTGCTGATCCTGATCAAGCTCTTCAGGAACGACACGGCGGGCTTCATCGACCAGTGACTGTAACTGGTGGCGAACGTCGTCCGCATTGAAATCGAAACGCACGGCTTCCGTTACTTTGATCACCCCGGTACTGAGCCGGGCGGTGTTAAATTCAAAATCAGCAAGGGTACTCATAGTTATCCCATTAGCAGCGGTATTTTCGTCAGCGCCAGTTTAAGAATCAGATACAGGCAAGCGAGCGCCAGAATAAAGGCCAGCCAGCGGATGTTCTGACTGACTGGTCGCTTGCTCAGGGCCACAAAACCCAGCGCGATATAGATAATAACGCCAAAAATCTTTTCGGTCAGCCAGGTTCCCTGAGGGCTGAACGGATAAAAGTGTGTGATGAAGATAAGCGAAATACCACTTAATAACAGCACTGTATCCACAATATGGGGAACAGTCTTCACCCAGCGTTTCTGCATCATAGCAGAACCTGCCCATTTCCAAAAAAATCGTAAAACAAACAATGCAATACTCAGGGTTATAGTGAGCAGATGCAGATTCTTGATCCAGACATATACCATTGTCCGTTTCCTTTGAAATTTAAATTCTAACCAATTGATTTTCTTCTGATCCGTGTAGCGGCTCCCACTGCCCGAGGCTGACACGATCGTTATCGCCATAATCTTTTACCGTCGCGATATGCTGATAACCGGCATCGCGCAATAACGCCTGCACGTCAGTCGCCTGCTGCCAGCCATGTTCGAGCAGTAACCAGCCGCCTTTGTGAAGATACGCGGGTGCCGCCTGAATAATATGCGCCAGATCAGCCAGACCGGCATTTTCTGCCACCAGCGCGCTGGCGGGCTCAAAACGTACATCACCCTTCGCCAGGTGCGGATCGGCGGCATCGATATACGGCGGATTACTGGCTATCAGCGCGAAACGTTCACCGGCTACCGGTGAAAACCAACTGCCCGGCAAAAATCGCGCATTCAGGATATTCAGCTTTTGCGCGTTGTGTTGGGCGAGGCGTACAGCATCCGGTTGCAGATCGACACCGGTAACCTTGCAATCCGGGCGTTCACTGGCCAGCGCCAGTGCAATCGCACCGGTTCCTGTGCCGAGATCCAGTATGCTGACGGGTTGAGAAGGCAGACGGATCAACGCCTGTTCCACCAGGCATTCGGTATCAGGACGGGGAATTAATGTCGCGGGAGAAACAGACAGTGGCAGCGACCAGAATTCTCGCTCGCCGGTCAGATAGGCAACGGGTTCGCCCTGCTCACGTCGCGCAAGCAGAATTTCCAGTTGTTGAAGTTGTCCGGCTGTCAGCAGCGTTTCGCCAAAAGCCATAATAAAAGTTCTTGCCCGGCCGGTCACAAAACCAAGCAAGATTTCAGCATCCCGCTTCGGGCTTTCACCCGCAGCAAGACGGCGGGTGGCATCACGCAGCCAGGACTGAAAATCCATCAGTCCTGCTCAGATAGCGCGGCGAGTTGATCGGCCTGATATTCCTGCACGATCGGCTGGATCAGACTGTCCAGTTTACCTTCCATCACTTCATCCAGACGGTAAATCGTCAGGTTGATGCGGTGATCGGTAACACGCCCCTGCGGGAAGTTGTAGGTACGGTTGCGATCAGAACGGTCGCCACTGCCGAGCAGGTTACGGCGCGTCGAGGCTTCTTCTGCCTGACGTTTTGCCACTTCCGCAGCACGGATACGCGCGCCCAGCACGGACATCGCTTTGGCTTTGTTTTTGTGCTGTGAACGTTCATCCTGACATTCCACCACGATACCGGTTGGAATGTGGGTAATTCGAATCGCGGAATCCGTGGTGTTAACGTGCTGTCCGCCAGCGCCGGATGAGCGGAAAGTATCAATGCGCAAATCGCCGGCGTTGATTTCCGGCAGCTCGGCTTCCGGAATTTCCGGCATCACGGCAACGGTACAGGCGGAGGTATGAATACGCCCCTGAGATTCGGTTTCCGGTACACGCTGAACGCGGTGGCCGCCTGACTCAAATTTGAACTGGCCGTAAGCGCCCTCACCACTGATTTTGGCGATCACTTCTTTATAACCGCCGTGTTCGCCTTCGCTGGCGCTCACGATCTCTACACGCCAGCGACGCATTTCGGCGTAGCGGCTGTACATACGGAATAAATCACCGGCGAAAATAGCCGCCTCGTCACCGCCGGTTCCTGCACGAATTTCCAGGAAACAACCGCGTTCATCGTCCGGATCTTTTGGCAGTAACAGAACCTGTAACTTTTCTTCGAGTTCTTCGATATTGGCTTTGCACTCTTTGATCTCATCCTGCGCCATTTCGCGCATCTCAGGATCGTCGAGCATCATCTCAGCAGTTTCTAAATCTTCCTGTGCCTGACGCCAGGCAAGAAAACATTCAGAAACAGCCGTTAACTGTGAATATTCGCGGGAAAGACTGCGGAATTTATCCTGATCGGCAATGACGCCGGCATCGCCAAGCATCGCCTGCACTTCTTCGTGGCGCTCTTGTAACGCTTCCAGTTTGGCAACAATAGAAGGCTTCATGCGTGGTGTTTAACCCTGTGAGAAAAGGAGAACTATTGCTGACCCAGCCCGAGGCTGTCGCGTAAAATTTGCAAACGCTCCACATCACCGTCGCTGGCTGCCTGTTGCAGAGAACGGGTTGGTGCGTGAATAAGGCGGTTTGTCAATTTGTGGGCTAATTCATGGATCACCGCTTCGACGTCAGCGCCCTGCGCAATGGCGGCAAGAGCTTTTGCTTGTGCGTCGGCGCGAATAATATCAGCACGCGAGCGATAATCACGAATAATTTCAACGGCTCCCTGCGAACGCAGCCAGGCCATGAAGTTTGAACTCTCCTGCTCAACGATAGTTTCAGCCTGAATGGCCGCCGCTTTGCGTTGTGCAAGATTGTTTTGAATGATGCTGTGCAGGTCATCGACGCTGTACAGATAGGCGTTCGCCAGTTTGCCGACTTCCGGTTCGATATCACGCGGAACGGCAATATCCACCATCAGCATCGGCTGGTTACGGCGGGCTTTTAACGCGCGCTCGACCATGCCTTTACCAATAATCGGCAGCGGGCTGGCGGTAGAACTGATAATAATGTCCGCTTCAGCGAGGCGGGAATCGATATCCTGCAGACTGATCACTTCTGCGTTCACTTCCGTCGCCAGCACCTGCGCACGTTCACGCGTACGGTTGGCAATCATCATGTGGCGGACATTATGCTGATGCAGATGACGCGCCACCAGTTCGATGGTTTCACCCGCACCGACCAGCAAGACGGTTAGCTCAGAAAGGGATTCGAAAATCTGGCGTGCCAGAGTACAGGCCGCAAACGCAACAGAAACGGCGCTGGCACCGATATCAGTTTCAGTACGCACACGCTTGGCCACGGAGAAAGATTTCTGGAACAGACGCTCCAGTTCACCGGAAACCGCCCGTCCGTTTTGCGATTCGGCGAAGGCTTTTTTAACCTGCCCCAAAATCTGCGGCTCGCCTAACACCAGTGAATCCAGTCCACTTGCCACGCGCATCAGATGGCTGACGGCTTCATTATCATGATGCCAGTACAGGCTTTTGCGCACTTCATCTTCACTCAGATGATGGTAATCGCATAACCACTTAACCAGTTGCTCCTGCAGGTTTTCCTGTTGCTCAACGCTCAGATACAGCTCAGTGCGGTTGCAGGTAGACAACACGACACCGCCCTGCACCAGCGGTTGCTGGAGCAGACTGGAGAGCGCCTGATCGAGGGTCTCGGGTGAAAATGTTACCCGTTCACGCAGAGACACCGGGGCGGTTTTGTGGTTGATACCTAATGCAAGCAGGGTCATAGGGAGAGCGATTATCGGCTTATACTTTATAATAGTATGGGTTTACGTCTGTTGGGCATTCTACAAGATGCGCGAGATCAATAAAAGGCGAACAGCATCTTCGGTTAAATCCTTTTACACATCAGCATTGTCCCAAAACCTTTCAATCGCCGATCATCTGCACAGGGTTGAGATCACCCCTCGCGCGGGCTGTGCTAAACTGACGCACGCCACATTTGCCCTGGCATCCCATTTCGCCAAAGCACAAAGGATTTTATCTGTTATGCCAATGCGTAAAGCACACTTTGTTCGCCTTCTTCCTCTTGCAAGCTTAGTCCTTGCCGCCTGTTCGATTAACGCGCCGAAAGGCCCGGCGACCAGCCCGACTTCACCGCAGTGGCGTGAACACGAAGCTCAGGTTAAACAACTCGAGCATTATCAGACCCGCGGTTCTTTCGCTTATCTTTCCGATAAACAGAAAGTCTATGCCCGCTTCTTCTGGCAACAATATTCCCCTGACAGCTACCGTTTATTGCTGACCAATCCGCTGGGCAGCACGGAAATGGAATTAAAAGTGCAAAGCGGTATTGCGCAGTTGACCAACAATGAAGGCAAGCATTACACCAGTGATAATCCGGATGACATGATCCAGAAACTGACCGGTATGTCGATTCCGCTGGCTAATCTGCGTTTGTGGATGCTCGGTTTGCCGGGTGACGGCACCGATTTCACCCTCGACAGTCAGTACCGCCTGTCACAAGTTAAGTTCACGCAGAACGGAAAACCAGGCACCGTGGTGTATCAGAGCTATGACGAGGATGCCAAACCGTCCCTGCCGCAGCGTCTGGAAATGACCCAGGGAGAACAGCGTATCAAGCTGAAAATGGATAACTGGACGCTAAACTGAGATGACGCAGCAATGGTGGCCTTCTCCGGCTAAACTCAATTTGTTCCTTTATATCACCGGCCAGCGCCCGAATGGCTACCATGATCTGCAGACACTGTTTCAGTTTGTGGATTACGGTGACAGCCTGAGTTTTAAAGTCCGCGACGACGGCGATATCGTGCTGACCACGCCAGTTGAAGGCGTTGCAGATGACGAGAATCTGGTGGTACGCGCCGCCCGTCTTCTGCAACAGCACGCGGGCACGTCTCAGGGGGCAGACATTACCTTGCAAAAACGAATTCCAATGGGCGGCGGTCTGGGCGGCGGTTCTTCCAACGCCGCCACTGTGCTGGTGGCACTGAATGCGATATGGAATTGCGGCCTTTCTGATACCGAACTGGCTCAGATGGGTGTGACGCTGGGCGCGGATGTGCCGGTCTTTGTGATGGGCCATGCTGCTTTTGCTGAAGGGATTGGCGAGATTTTGCAGCCGGTCGAACCGGCGGAAAAATGGTATCTGATCGCCCATCCGGGTGTCAGCATTGCGACGCCGGTGATTTTCAGCGATCCGCAACTGACCAGAAATACACCAAAACGCACTGTAAATGTGCTTTTAGACACGCCTTACGCAAATGATTGCGAACCGATTGCGAGAAAACGTTTTTACGAGGTTGAACAGCTACTTTCTTGGCTGTTAGAATACGCGCCGTCGCGACTGACCGGAACGGGTGCCTGTGTGTTTGCGGAATTCGACACCGAGTCTGCCGCCCGTCAGGTTTTAGACAAAACACCATCGTGGAGTCGGAGTTTTGTCGCACAAGGTGTTAATATCTCGCCGTTGCACCGTTTTCGTGACGTCTGGTTGAGAACTGCGGGCAAAGCGTAGAGAGTCACGGTAGTTTTGTGTCTGTTCTTTGCCAGCCAATTATTCAACAGATTTAAGTAGTAAGATTTAGAAGTATCGTGAGCATAATGCTTTGGTACCGCTCACCGCCCGGTGGTGCCAAAAGCCAATGTCTTCCCTGGACGCAAGCCTGAGGTTCTTCTCGTGCCTGATATGAAGCTTTTTGCTGGTAACGCCACCCCGGAACTAGCACAACGTATTGCCAACCGTTTATACACCAGCCTTGGTGACGCCGCCGTCAGTCGTTTCAGCGACGGTGAAGTAAGCGTGCAAATTAACGAAAATGTACGTGGCGGAGATATTTTCATTATCCAGTCCACCTGCGCGCCTACTAACGATAACCTGATGGAACTGGTCGTAATGGTTGATGCCTTACGCCGCGCCTCCGCTGGTCGTATCACAGCCGTTATTCCTTACTTCGGCTATGCACGTCAGGATCGCCGGGTGCGTTCTGCCCGTGTGCCTATCACCGCTAAAGTTGTTGCTGACTTCCTGTCCAGCGTCGGTGTTGACCGTGTTCTGACTGTAGACCTGCATGCAGAGCAGATTCAGGGCTTCTTCGATGTCCCGGTAGACAACGTGTTCGGCAGCCCTATTCTGCTTGAAGACATGTTGCAACAGAACCTGGAAAACCCGATTGTGGTTTCTCCGGATATCGGCGGTGTTGTTCGTGCCCGTGCTGTGGCAAAACTGCTGAACGATACCGATATGGCTATCATTGATAAACGTCGTCCACGCGCAAACGTTTCTCAGGTGATGCACATTATCGGTGACGTCGCTGGTCGTGACTGCGTACTGGTTGATGACATGATCGATACCGGCGGCACGCTGTGTAAAGCTGCCGAAGCACTGAAAGAACGCGGTGCTAAACGCGTATTCGCGTATGCCACCCACCCGATTTTCTCCGGCAATGCAGTGGAAAACATCAAAAACTCCGTCATCGACGAAGTGATTGTCTGTGACACCATCCCGCTCTCCGCTGAAATCCGTGCACTGAAAAAAGTGCGTACCCTGACCCTGTCAGGCATGCTGGCTGAGGCTATCCGCCGCATCAGCAATGAAGAATCCATTTCTGCGATGTTCGAGCATTAATCATTATGCCCCTGTTTTCAGGGGCATTTTGTTTTGACAGAACCTGAAATGCAAAAACCGTTATCGTGTGAGCGACAACGGTTTTTTTATTACCAAAGAAGCCAGATTACAGCCTGATAAACTCAGGAATGACGGTGTGACTTACCGTTCGTGCAGCGGGAATCAAAGTGACGAACCCACCAGTACCTGTCTGCAACACGCTCCTGTCCACCGACTCTGGCTCCCGCCAGCCATAAAATGGCGCCGACGAAGATGCTACCAATTGCGCCATGCGCTAAAAATTGTGGTAACCCCAGTTCAGGCATCTGATTCAGGATGGAATAACCAACACCACCGACCATTGTGAGCAAACCGAGTCCCATCAGGCCATTGCCGATTATTCTTGCGGTTTTACGTTTCATAAGTCACCTCCAGTTGTCGATAGTCTTAGCATCACTGCTGTCTTGTCTTTTCCTGCCTTTAACTATAGACGTCCCATCCGGTTCACTTTGCGGTCACGATCACAGACAGAGAACATTGAATGACAAATCTTTACGTTTTCCAGTCAGATACGTTCGGAAAGTGAATAGTCAGACACGTAAACTATTCAAAATCTGGCACATCAGGCGGGTTTGCCCTGTCTGATATTTGGCACAACCCAAAGTGGCAGGTAAACTAGCGCGCTAAACCTCACCGGATAAAGAAGCGAACATCGTGAGCAGCATTAAATTGATCGTTGGACTGGCCAATCCCGGCGCAGAATACGCCCAGACCCGCCATAATGCCGGCGCCTGGTACGTCGACCTTCTCGCCCGCCAGCACAACCAGCAACTGAAAGAAGAAAGTAAGTTTTTTGGTTATACCGCCCGCCTTTCTCTGGCCGGTCAGGACGTCCGTCTGCTGGTGCCGACCACCTTTATGAATCTGAGTGGCAAAGCGGTTCTGGCGATGGCGCAGTTCTATCGCATTGAGCCAGATGAAATTCTGGTCGCGCATGACGAGCTGGATATCCCGCCGGGCATGGCGAAAATCAAGCTGGGTGGGGGTAACGGTGGCCACAACGGCCTGAAAGATATTCAGAGTAAATTCGGTAACAACCCGAACTTCTACCGTCTGCGTATCGGTATCGGGCATCCTGGCGATAAAAGCAAAGTGGTGGGATTTGTGCTCGGCAAGCCGCCAGCCAGTGAACAAAAGCTGATTGACGACGCGATTGATGAGTCGCTGCGCTGTACTGAGTTGCTGATGAAAGAAGGTTTGGAAAAAACCATGCGTCGCCTGCATACCTTCAAAGCTGAGCTTTAACCGCCGCTTTTGACAAGAGTGTTAGCCAGGTGCAAAAGAATCGAGCCTGGCTAACACCTGAAATTTTA